>NZ_JBEYRK010000010.1:0-239646 GCF_040704065.1 Streptomyces sp. NPDC047869 | reverse complement strand
ACGCTCGGCGCGGCCGGGGCGCTGGTGTGCGACTCCTCCGGTGTGGCCCGGGTGCCGTCGGCCCGGCCGGGCCCCACGTCAACTTCGCCACCAGCGGCGCTCCTCACAGAGGATCCGCGCCTACCAGCGGTACCAGCGTCCCTTGCGGCCCGTGCCGTCCGCGGACCGGACGACGAAGCCCAGCAGCCACACGACCAGCACGATCACCGCGATCCACCACAGTGCCTTCAGGGCGAAGCCCGCACCGAAGAGGATCAGAGCCAGCAGAAGAACCAGAAGCAGGGGAACCATTGTTATCAACCTCCTGGCCACCGGATGCCCTTACCTCGCCCCTACAAGCACGCAATTTATGAGTTATTTCCAAGGGTCGAAGGGCACGTGCGCGCCACGCACGATTCCCCCTGCGCGACATTTGATGCACTGCGGCCTCGCCGCGAATACTGAGTGCGAATCTCTGGCCCTAGGTTTGCCCGACGCCGAGCGGGGTCATCCGCACAGGCAGGACTCACGCAGCAGCCAAAGGAGAGTGAACGGCATGGCCGCCAGTGAGAAGGCCCGGGCCAAGGCCGAGCAGGCCGTCGGCAAAGCCGCCCAGGCAGTCGGACGAGCCACCGGCAACGAGAAGCTGATCGCCAAGGGCCACGCAGCCGAGGCCGCGGGCAACGCCCGCGAGGCCAAGGAGTCGGTCCAGGACACGGGCCGGCCCTGACCGGCGATCGGTAACTTCACGTGGGGGCGGTCCCGGCATCCGGGACCGCCCCCACCTCTGGGCCCTTGAAGGTCTCAGGCCACGACCGGTCGGACACGGGGCGTCCGACGGAGACCGTCTCACCGCGCAGGGCCACAGCTTCCACGCACGTCTCGGCATCTCCCCACGCGCAGAGGCGCTCCTTCCCCATCGCTCGCGGGCTGCCGGCGCGCCCCCTCTCCGGCAGCGGGCCGGCGAGCACCCCGGTCAGCGGTCCAGCGCGGGCAGGTGTGCCAGGCCGGTGTCGAACATGATGCGGTCGACGGTCTCGTCCAGGGCGCTGCCGGCACCGATGACCGTCTCGGACCCGCCGGGCAGCAGATCACTCGGCCGGTACCAGTCACGCAGCTGTGTGTCGTCGACGTCGTCGGCGATCGGCTTGGTGGCGTGCCGGGCGAGGGTCTCCTCCAACGGCACGTCCAGGTAGTAACCGTGGGTCGGGCCGCAGTGGTCGGCGCGCAGCCGGGCGAGCATGTCGCCGGGGTGGTCGGCGAGTATCTCGGCGGCATGCTCCCGGAGTCGGCACCCGCAGACCACGGCGTTCCTCTACCGTGTCGCCGCCCGGATACCGGGCACCACGGTCGTCCCCGACGCGGTCGACGCCGCAGGCAGGCACGGTGTCGCCATCACCCTGGACGGTCAGGCCGAGGACCGCCAGGAGTGGATCTTCGACAAGTCCACGTACGCCTTCCTCGGCTTCCGCGACGTCACGCGGGAGGACACGGCGATCGGCAAGGCCGGCAGCGTGCTGCAGACCACCGCGGTGCTCGAGCGCGCCGTGGTGGATCGTGTGGGCGAAGAACCGCACCAGAAGTCCTGACCGTGGGGTGGCGTGTCGTCCGAGGCGGGAACAGCTGATCCGGGCAGCGCTGTTGCACCAGCCGAGGGACCGGCGCGCGGGCGGGGCACGGAGGGGCGGGGAGATCGTCCGTTCGACGCGATCCGGTCCCCCGGGCCCGCAGTACGCCCGGTCAGTCGATGCCCGCGCCTTCCATGGGCTGCCGCAGAATCGGACCGAGGCGTTTTCACACAGGAGGAATGTTCATGAATGACCGGCCCTTGACCCTCATGGCGGTGCACGCCCACCCCGACGACGAGGCCACTGGAACGGGAGGCGTTCTCGCACGGTACGCGGCGGAGGGTGTTCGCACGGTCCTCGTGACGTGTACCGACGGAGGTTGCGGTGACGGGCCGGGGGGTGTCAAGCCGGGCGATCCCGGGCACGATCCGGCAGCCGTGGCCCTGATGAGGCGTCAGGAACTGGAGTCGAGCTGCGGCATTCTGAAGGTCGCTCACCTGGAGACGCTGGACTACGCCGACTCCGGGATGATGGGCTGGCCGACGAACGACGCCCCCGGGTCCTTCTGGCAGACCCCCGTGGAGGAGGGCGCTGCCCGACTCGCGGAACTCATGCGCCGCTACCAGCCCGATGTGGTCGTCACCTACGACGAGAACGGCTTCTACGGCCACCCCGACCACATCCAGGCGAACCGCATCACGATGACGGCGCTGACGATGACCGGGCTGACACCGAAGGTGTACTGGACGACGGCGCCCCGCTCGATGATGCAGCGGTTCGGTGAGGTCATGCGCGAGTTCGGTGCGGACTGGCAGGAGCCGGATCCCGCCGAGGCCGCCGCGATGGCCGAGATCGGACTCCCCGACGAGGAGATCACCACCTGGGTGGACACCACCGCGTTCGGCGGTCAGAAGTTCGATGCGCTGGCCGCCCACGCCAGCCAGGGCGAGAACATCTTCTTCCTCAGGATGGGCCAGGAGAGGTTCACCGAATTGATGGGCGTGGAGACCTTCGTGCGCGTCCAGGACACCACTGGCGCGGGCCTGCCCGAGAACGACCTTTTCGCCGGACTGCGCTGATCCGCCCGCCTTCCCGGACCTGCGGTCTTTGATCACGAGAGTGGCCCTGCCCGGGAGCGCGGCGGTTGTGAGGACGCCGGCGCTGCCCGGGCAGGGCCGTCGAACGGGAACGTTCGCCTGATGGGACTCGAATCAAACCGGTTCGAGTCGCGGTTCCGGTTGCCGTGTTGGTGCCGCCGTCGGTTCCCACAGTTCGGTGGTCCGCAGGTAGCCGTAGATGACTGAGGTCATCACCAGAATGAGGAGCGGCCCGAAGACCCACGGATGTCCGGCCATCTCCATCGGCAGGTAGCGGTACGACACCAGGAGCGCGGCGAAGACCGTGGCGCCGTAGCCGACCAGCTGGATTCCTCGGCGGTCCCAGCCGCGGTCGAGTGCGCGCAGTGCTGCCTCGATCGTGAGCGCGAAGACCACGCCGGCGACGAGGTCCACGCCGTAGTGGTAGCCGAATCCCAGCGTTGCGCTGAGCGTGGCGATCAGCCAGAACGTGCCCGCGAATCGCAGAATCCGTGGGGCCCTGCGGGAATGGACGAATATCGCGGTGGCCCACGCGGTGTGCAGGCTGGGCATGCAGTTGCGGGGGGTGATCCCGTCGTATGGCATCGGGTGCGGGGCGATGATCGTCGGCGGTGTGCCCGGCCACAGATCGGCCGCCGCCCACTCCACGCCACCGGTGCCGGAGGCGCCCGGGCCGTAGGCGAAGACGGGCCCGACGACCGGGAAGATCATGTAGACGGCCGGCCCGAGGAGGCCGATCACCAGGAAGGTGCGCACCAGATGGTGGCGTGGGAATCGGCGCTCGGCCGCCACATCGCGCAGCTGGTACAGCGCTACGACGACCGCGGCCACCGCGAGCTGCGCGTAGACCAAGTGCAGGACATGGGGGCCGATCGGGTCGGTGGCGTCAACGATCCGGCCCATCAGCCACGACGGGTTGCCCAGGGCATGATCGGCGGTCGCCACGTACTGGTCGAGCACCGCCGGCCGGGTCTTCGCGGTGATGAGCAGCCAGGTGTCACCGGTCTTGCGGCCGGCCACCAGCAGCAGGCCCAGGCCGACGCCCTTCAGGAGCAGGACGCGTTCGGGGCCGGTGCGGCGCGTGACGGCGATGACCGCACAGCCCAGCATCACCCACAACGCGCCGTTGCCGAAGAAGTGGCCGTCGGCCGTCCTGGCGCCGACCGCCCAGCGCACCAGCACGAAGACGGCGTCGATGCCGATGGCGGCACCGGCAGCGATGAACCGTTGCCGCCAGGTGAGCACGACCATCATCAACGCCATACCGCCGTACAGCGGTCCCGGTTTCGGGGCGAATATCAGCCCGTTCAGCTGGTCCGTGATCGGCCCCGGTTGACCGTAGCGGCGTGCGGAGATCTCCAGCGTGATGAGGATTCCCAGAGCTGCCACGCATGCCGCGGCCCACACCATGACTCGCCGTTGACGGCACGCGGCCAACGCGGCTCTGCCGTTCACTGTCGAAAACACCCGCGCTGTTTTGGATATCAATCATTCAGCCGATTTGTTCGATATGGATTAATTGGACGGAAAGCCATGACGGTAGCCATCGCAAGCTCGAACATGCTATCGGAGCGATGAATGGCATCCGCCGGCCACGGGGGGGGCGTCACGTATTGCTCTGCAGGCGGTCGGTGAGGAAGGCGAGGATCTCGTCGCGGGCCCGGACCGTGGGGTGGCCGGCCTCGTCGACGAGATGGGCGGTGACGACGCTGTGCGGGGTGCCGACCACGTCGGCGAAGAAGGGCGGCGGGGCAGGGTTCGCGGCGCTGTCCGGGAGGACGCGCCCGTCGAAGGCTTCGCCGAGCAGCTTCCGGTAGGCGGCGAAGCGCTGCCCCGTGCACCAGCGGTCGCCCTCGAAGCGGTAGGCGAGGACGGTGAGTCCGTCGCGCCCGAGCCGGTCGCTCACCGCACGCGCGTCCGCCTCGTCGAGTTCCAGCCCGCCGGGGTCGTCGAGCGGCAACGACGGTTGGTTGACCACCGGAGCGATCACGGCCGGCTCCAGTGCCATGGTGAGGGCGAAGTTGCCGGTGAAGCACAGGCCGATCGCACCCACCCCCGGCCCACCGCACTCGGCGTGGGCCCGGCGCGCCAGGCCGCGCAACCAGACCGTCACCGGGCTGGTGCCGCCGCCGGCGAAGGCGCGGAACTCCGCGCTGACGCAGGCGCGGTGGACCACCTCCCGGCCGCCTTCGGCCGTGGGGAAGGCGCCGTCGGTGCCGAACAGGGAGGGCACGTGGACGGTGAAGCCCGCGTCCCGCACCCAGCGCGCGAGCCGCAGGACGTCGGGACTGATGCCCGGCATCTCGGGCAGCACCACGACCGCGGGCCCGGCCCCGGTCACGTACACCGTCTTCTCCACCCCCTCCACGTCCACGCTCCGGCGGTTGAAGTCCGTGATCGGGTCGTCGTCGCTCATGGGGCCAGCCTCGTCCCACGGCCGGCCGCCGGTTGAGAGGCGGGATCGCCAAGGCCAGGGGTAATCTCGCCAAGCGCAGTGGAAGGGCGGACGGTATGCGGGCGGCGCGCCGCGGCCGGAAGTACCAGGGGGAGCGGACGCGATGGCTGAGGCGGCGGCGCGGCAGGCACGGAAGGAAGCGGGTCCGGGCTCGGCACCGGGGGCGCTGCGCGTCGGAGTCCTGGCGTACCCGGGCTGCTTCGCGTCCGAAGTGTTCGGCGTCCCCGACCTGTTGACGATGGCCGGGCACGTCGCCGGACCGGACGGCCCCGGCTACCGGGTGTCGATCGTCTCGCCCCGCCGCCGGGTCACCGCCTCGGGCGGCGCGACCCTGGACGTGCGGCCCCTGCGCGAGGTCGACGTCCTCGTGGTACCCGGCTTCGAACTACGGCCGGACACGGATCTCGACGCCTGCCTCTCCCGCCTCGCCCCCGAGATCGCGGCGATCCGCGCGCAGGCAGCCGCCGGCACCGCCGTCGTCTCCCTCTGCGTCGGCTCGTTCCTGCTCGCCAGGGCCGGGCTCCTCGACGGGCGCCGGGCCACCACCTCCTGGCTGTACGCCGCCGAACTGGCCGGCCGCTGCCCGGACGCCGACGTACAGCCCCAGCACCTGGTCGTCACCGACAGGGGGGTGACGACAACGGCCGCCTTCAGCGCCATGTACGACTTCGCGCTGGACCTGATCCGCCGGCACAACGGCGCCCAAGTGGCGCGCAGCACCGCACGGTTGGCCCTCGTCGATGACGCGCGGACTTCCCAGGCTCCCTACGTCGACCCGCGGCTCCTCCCCCAGCCCGGCCAGGAGTTCTCCCAACGGATCATGAGACGGCTCGACCAGAACCTCGCCGAGCGGTACGACCTCGCCACACTCGCGGAGGCCTTCCAAGTCAGCACCCGCACGCTGCTGCGCCGCTTCGCCGAGGAGACCGGCCGCAGCCCGCTGGCCCATCTGCAGGCCTCACGGGTCCGCCGCGCCCGCCATCTGCTGGAGACCACCGACCGCACCGTCGCCGCCGTCGCCGCGGCCGTCGGCTACCAGGACCCCGGCACCTTCGCCGCCCTCTTCGCCCGCCACACCGGCCACCGCCCGAGCGCCTACCGGGCCGCCTTCCACCGCACGGCCCGGGAGTCCGCCTCGCGTCCGGGTGGAGACGGCAGCCAGGTGGACAGCGGCCCGGCAGCCACGGTTACTCCGGCCCAGGCCTGGGTCTGAGCCTGGGCCGTGGTGTCCGCGGCACCGGTGTGCTCAGGGCCGGTGCCGTGCCCCGCGGCGTGTGTCAGAAGCGGCGTTCGTCAGAAATCGTCCGCCCCGTTGCGGAGTTCGGGGGTCCAGTAGCCGGTGAGGGCCTTCGCGGGGTCGGCGGCGATGCCGCCGCTGCCGGGCGCGGTGACGGCGATGACCTCGGAGTCGCCCTCCAGCACGACGGAGAACGCCGACACGGGCTCATTGTCCTCGTCGACGCCGCCGTCCGAGAGCTTCACGAGGGCGTACGCGGGGGCTCCCGCCGTGAGCACGACCGGCGCGGCCGGCTTGCTCCTGGCGACGACCGGGACGTCCTGCTTGTGGCTCTCCAGGAGCTGGATGTGCGGCGCACCCACCAGCCGGCAGGAGTGACCCGAGGTGTTCCTCGCCGTGAGGACGATGTGGGTGTAGGGAGCACCACCCTGTGTGGCGGCGGTGACAGCGACGTCCCGCGCGGCGCAGACCCGGGTGGTGGCGGTCGCCTGCTCACCGGTCGAGCCCGCGGAGCCGCCGCTGCCGGTGCGGTCCGTCGGACTCTTCGATGCCGTCGAGCGCGCCGGGCCGTTCGAGCCCTTCGTGCCGGACGCGCCGGCCTGGACCTCGTCCGTCGCCTTCGCGGTGGCCGAAGTGGTCGCCGTGGGGGCCGATTCGCTGGTCGAGTCGCTCTGGCAGGCGGTGAGGGACAGCGCGAGGGCCGTGCCCGCGACGGCGAGCAGGGTGGTGTGGTGACGCGGAATGTTCATGAAGGTTCCCCGTGAGTGGTGCGGGGCCGCGGCTCTTTGCCGTCGGCCGAGGTCGTCCTGGTGTCGTGGTGCGGTTCTCAGTCGCCCTTGCCCGGCCGGTAGTCGGACGGCAGGGTGTGGATGAATTCGCGGGGGTCGGCGTGCGCGGCCTCCAGCAGGTCGGGGACGCTGTGATAGCCGAGGGCATACAGGTTCCGGCTCGGGTCCCACGTGTTGTAGGCGTACATCGCGTTGCGCTTGGTCTTCATGTGCGAGCTCGGGATGTCGAGCACGTACGCCGCGCCGTCCGCGCGCCGATCCCGGGGGCGCCCGTAGGCGTAGACGTGGTTGAAGCGCACGTCGGAGATCGTGCCGTCGTTCATCAGGCGGTACGCCACGTCGCTGCACGCCTTGTGGGTCTCGGTGCGCTCCAGCCAGCCGGCGGTGAACTTGTGCGACGCGCCGGGGTACTGCGCGGCGAGCGCCCTGACCTTCGCCTCGATGCGGTCGACGAGCTTGTTGTAGGCGGACACGCTGTCGAACCCGTCGTCCACGACCTTGAAGTTGATGACTTTGTCCACGCCCAGTGCCTTGGCGGAGGCCGTGAACTCGGCCGTCCGGGCGGCGACGACCTTGGTGGTCCCGTCGGTCGGCCAGGACAGGTTGTGCCTGCCGCCCGCCGCGCACGGGTGCGGGCTGTCCCAGGTGGTCAGGGGGCAGGGGTTGGTGTTCATGAGCTTGGCCAGGTCGGGGTTCCTGCCGTTGCTCACCAGTACCAGGTAGACGGGCCGGCCCGCCGCCTTGTGCTCCAGGATCGACCCGGCCAGACCGATCGCGTCGTCGTCCTGGTGAGGGGCGTAGAAGATGGCGGGTTTGGCGGCGGCGGACGCCGCGGGGGCCCGGCCCGCCTGGCAGGCGACGGCGGCGGCGGTCAGCGCGCCCGCCGCCAGGACGTTCCGCCTGGAGATTCCGCCGGTCTGCTCATTACTGCTGTTACTGGTGTTCACGTGAGGTCGCCCCGTTTCGTGATCGTCGCGTGATGTGTCTTCGGTGGTGGCTCGGCGCCGGGTGGTCTGTCGCCACCCCCCGGACCGCACAGGGTCCGCGTTCCGGCGGCTCGGCCCGTTGGGACCGGCCGCCAGGACTACGTCGGTCCGGGGAGGAAGGCGTCCGGCGCCTGTTCTCAGTCGATCACCAACGGCCCTCGGTGCCCAGGCGGTTCCGCAGGCGGAAGTACCGTCCGCCATACTTCTGCCGGGGGGGCTCGCGCTCGGACGAGCCGGATGATCGGGGACGTCGACGGTGCGCGGTGGCACACCTTCCACGGAGGACTTCGGGCAGCGGCTGCGCGTACTGCGGGCTCGTGCGGGACTGAGCCAGGAGGCGCTGTCGGATGCGGCCGGGGTCAGCGTCAGGGCGCTGGCCGACATGGAACGCGGGCGTACCCGAGGGCCGCAGCGCCGTACCGTCCAGGCGCTGGCCGAAGCACTGGGACTGGACACGGACGAGGCGGCGGGGCTGGAGGAGTCCGCCGCTCTGGGGCGTCCGCGCCCTCGGACGACCGCCGGGCCCGCCGCGCCCGTCACCTTGGCCCTGCCACGTGACATCCAGGACTTCACCGCCCGCGACGCGGCCCTCGCCCGGCTGCTGGACCTGGTGCGGGACGCCGGTCCGAGCCGGCCGGCGGTCGCCGTGGTCACCGGACAGCCCGGTCTGGGCAAGACCGCGTTCGCGGTGCACGCCGCGCACCGTCTCGCCCCGCACTTCCCGGACGGACAGTTCGCCCTGGACCTGCACGGCATGGACGCCGAGCCGGCCACTGCCCGTGACGCGCTGGCCCGGCTGCTGAGCGCGTCGGGGATCGCCGACGCCGCGATACCGGCCGGCACCGACGACCGCGCGGGCCTGTGGCGGTCCCTGGCCGGCGAGCGTCGGCTGCTCCTGCTGCTGGACAACGCCGACGACGAGTCCCAGGTCGCCCCGCTGCTGCCCGGCACCGGCCCGTCGCTGACCATCGTCACCAGCCGCCAGGCCCTGGCGGGTCTGACCTCCGTCCACCGGTGCGATCTGACCCTGCTGCGGCGCGAGGAGGCGGTGGAACTGCTGACCCGCATCGTCGGCCCCGAGCGGGTGCGGGCGGAGGCGCAAGCCGCGCGCGACCTCGCCGATCTGTGCGGGCACCTGCCACTGGCCGTCCGGATCGCCGGGCAGCGACTCCTGAGCCGGCCGCACGAACGCCTGGGCAAACTCGTCGCCCGTCTCGCCGCCGAGGGCCGGCGGCTGGACGGCCTCCAGGCCGGAAGCCTGCGGGTACGCGCGGCCTTCGCTCTCTCGTACCGCCAACTGCCCGCCGGTTCACGGACGTTCCTGCGCCGCGCCGCGCTGGCCGCCGGGCCGGACTTCAGCCCGGAGACCGGCGGCCTCCTGGCCGGGCTGTCCTACGACGAGGCGGTCGCCTGTGCCGAGGAGCTGACCGACGCCGGGCTGCTCCAGAGCGATCCCGCCGCCGAGCGCTACCGGTTCCACGACCTGCTCAGGCTCTACGCGGCCGAGCAGGTCGAGGCCGAGGACGGTCCCGCGGCCCGCGACGCCGCCCTCGACCGGACCACGCGGTGGATGCTGCGCCGGGCCACCGCCGCCGCCCTGCATTTCGACGCGGACCACGACCACACCGCTCCGTCCGGCGACCCGGACCCGGACGGAGCGCCCACCGGCCGGGAGGAGGCGCGGGCCTGGCTGGAGGCCGAGCGAGCCCAGTGGCTCGCCGCGCTGCGCCGGGCCCACGACACCGGCCGGCACCGCCAGGTCCTGGACGCGGCGGAGGCGATGCACTGGTTCTCCGACCTCAACCAGCACTGGGAGCAGTGGGTGGAGGTGTTCCGGCGTTCCTCCGACTCCGCCCGCGCCCTCGGCAGCAGACAGGAGGAAGCGGTTCACCTCAACTACCTTGCCTGGGCCTACAACCTCTGCGTGCACGACCCCCGGGCCGCCCTGGTGTCCGCCGACGCCGCGCTCATGGCGGCCCGCGACAGCGAGGACGGGCTCCAGCAGGGCTGGGCACTCGGCTACGGCGCGGGGGCACTGCATCGGCTGGGCCGGTTGGAAGAGGCACACACACGGCTGCGCGAAGCGGCCCGCTGCCTCGCCTCGCAGGGTTCCCCGCAGGCGCGGCTGGCCGAGCTGTCGATCCTCAACGCCCTCGGCGCCCTGCTGCGCCAGCTCGGCCGGGCGGCGGAGGCCCTGGACATCCACCGCCGTGGCGAACAGATCTGCCGGGCGGGTGTCCCGGGCCGGGCGGACGAGCTGATCGCGTTCTACCACGCCGTCCACCGACAGCAGATAGGCAACGACCTGGCGGCCCTGGAGTGCTGGCCCGAGGCCGAGCCGCCGCTGCGGCAGGCCCTCGCCTTCTTCGAGACCGCGCAGATGCCGTCCTGGGCCGAACAGGCTCGGCTCGACCTGGGCCAGGTGCTCGCCGCAATGGGCCACCCGGAGGCCAGGGAGACGCTGCTCGCCGCCCGTGACGCTCTCGCCGAGCTGAGAAGCCCGCGACAGGCAGAGGCCGCCACCGCACTCGCCGCGCTCGGCCGGGCCACCACCGGCATGTGAGACCCGGCCGGTCCGCGTGCGCCGGCGCAGCCCGGGTGCGGTCCCGCGGTCCGGGTGCGGTCCGGCCCGGAGAGAGGCCTCGCGTTCCCGCGCCAGGCTCGTGTCATCGCGGTGCGAGCGTGGGATGCCGGCGTCGGCGTGAGTACTGGCAGCGCACCATGGTGGCCGTGGTTCCCTGCCGGCTGCCGCTTCCGGCACCACGTCGGACGCCGAACCTGACCGGCGAGTACGGGCGATGAAAGACAAAAGCGAGGAGATCCTCTCCTCGCCACTCTCAACTTATAGCGCACCGGGGGGCTTGCGGCAAGGCCCCGGTCCTGGCGCAGAATCGTCGGCCGAGCCCACAACCTGCGGAAACGAGGCGCGACATGTGTGTCGCGGCCGACGTATGGGCGGGGCGAGGTGACGTCGGAGCAGCTGTGGGAGAGGTCATGACCGAGCAGTACGTGCTGGATCTTCGAGAGGTCGACGAGAGGCAGGTCGGCGCGGTCGGCGGCAAGGGCGCGAACCTGGGCCGGCTGTCGCGTACCGCGGGCCTCCGCGTGCCGGGCGGCTTCTGTGTGACGACGGACGCCTTCCGGCGGATCATGGCGGAAGCGCCGTCGATCGGCGATCGGCTCGAGGAGCTGTCACGCCTGCCCCTGGACGATCGGGAGGCGGTCCGGACGCTCAGCGCGGAGATCCGCCGGACCATCGAGGACATCGCCGTCCCCGCCGATCTCGCGGCACAGATCACGCGCGCGCTCGTACGGAACGGCGAGCGGGCCGCCTACGCCGTCCGGTCCAGCGCGACGGCGGAGGACTTGCCGACGGCTTCCTTCGCCGGTCAGCAGGACACGTATCTGAACGTCGTGGGGCCGACGGCAGTCCTCCAGCACGTCAGCCGGTGCTGGGCCTCGCTGTTCACCGAGCGTGCCGTCACCTACCGCCGGCACAACGGCATCGACCACCGTACGGTGCACATGGCCGTGGTCGTGCAGCAGATGGTCTTCCCGCAGGCTGCCGGCATCCTGTTCACGGCCGACCCTGTGACGGGCAACCGGAAGGTCGCCACCGTGGACGCCGGTTTCGGCCTCGGCGAGGCACTGGTGTCCGGCCTGGTGAACCCGGACGTCTTCAAGGTGCGGGACGGCGAAGTCGTCGCCGAGGCGATCGCCGCCAAGCAGCGCGCCGTTCACGCCCTGCCGGGCGGCGGGACGCGGGAAGTCGCGATCGACGCGCGGCGGCAGGAGCAGCCGGCGCTGACGCACGCACAGGTGGTGCGGCTCGTGCGGCTCGGGCGGCGGATCGAGGCGGAGTTCGGCAGCCCGCAGGACATCGAATGGTGCCTGGTCGATGGCGACTTCCAGATCGTTCAGAGCCGGCCGATCACGACGCTGTTCCCCGTCCCCGAGTCAGGTGACCAGGAGAACCACGTGTACGTCTCCGTCGGTCATCAGCAGATGATGACCGACGCCATGAAGCCCCTGGGGCTCTCCATGTGGCAGCTGACGGCCATGGTGCCGATGCACGCCGCCGGCGGGAGGCTGTTCGTCGACGTCACCGGGCGCTTGGCCGCGCCCGCCAGCCGTGCCGGACTCCTGGACCTCGTGGGGCGGTCCGATCCCCTGATCGGGGACGCGCTGGAGACCGTGCTGGACCGCGACGACTTCATCCCGTCGCTCCCGGACGCGGGCCCCGGCGGGCCGCCGGCCGGCAGCGGCGCCTCCTCCCCGGTCGAGACCGACCCCGCTGTCGTCACCGAGCTGATCGAGCGCAGCCGGAGGTCAGTCGCCGCCCTGGAGCGCGACGTCCGGACGAAGAGCGGGCCGGCGCTGTTCGACTTCCTGCTGGAGGCCTTCGAGGAGCACAAACGGGTGCTCGGTGATCCACTGAACATCCAGGTGATCATGGCGGGGATGGAGGCCACGTGGTGGCTCAACGACAAGCTGCACGAGTGGCTCGGCGAGAAGAACGCGGCCGACACGCTCACGCTGTCCGCCCCCGGCAACGTCACTTCGGAGATGGGTCTCGCACTGCTCGACGTCGCGGACGTCATCCGTCCGTGCCCGGAGGTGGTCGCCTTCCTGCGGGGCGTCGAGGACGAGGGCTTCCTGGACGAGCTGGTGAAGCTGCCGGGCGGGACCGAAGCACGCGACGCCATCGACGGCTACCTCGACCGGTACGGCATGCGCTGCGTCGGCGAGATCGACATCACGAGGCCACGTTGGCGTGAGCGCCCCGCCACGCTCGTACCCGTGATCCTCGACAACGTCAGGAACTTCGGGCCGGGTGCCGCGGAACGGCGTTTCGAGCAAGGGCGCCTGGAGGCGTGGAGGAAGGAACAGGACGTGCTGTCATGCCTGCGGGCCCTGCCGGACGGGGAGCGGAAGGCCGACGAGACCAAGCGGATGATCGACCGGGTCCGGACCTTCATCGGCTACCGGGAGTATCCCAAGTACGGCATCGTCAGCCGCTACTTCGTCTACAAGCGGGCTCTGCTGGAGGAGGCCGAGCGCCTGGTGCGGGCCGGTGTGCTCGCCGAGAAGGAGGACGTCTTCTACCTCACGTTCCAGGAGTTCCATGACGTCGTGCGTTCGAACCAGGTGGATTCCCGGCTCATCCAGCAGCGCAAGGAAGCCTTCCGGTCGTACCAGACGCTGACGCCTCCCCGGGTGCTGACATCGGACGGCGAGTCCATCACCGGGGCGTACCGGCGCGACGACGCGCCGGCCGGCGCCCTGATCGGCCTGCCGGTGTCGGCCGGGGCCGTGGAGGGGAGGGCCCGTGTCGTCCTCGACATCGCCAAGGCCGACCTCGAGGCGGGTGACATCCTGGTCACGGCCTACACGGACCCGAGCTGGTCGCCCCTGTTCGTCGGAATCGCGGGTCTGGTGACGGAAGTGGGCGGTCTGATGACCCATGGCGCCGTGATCGCCCGGGAGTACGGCCTGCCCGCCGTGGTCGGTGTGGAGCGCGCCACCCGCCTGATCCGCGACGGCCAGCGGATCCGGGTGCACGGAACCGACGGGTACGTCGAGATCCTTTCCTGACGGGCCCTTTCCCGTCACATCCCACGGCTGGAGGAGAAGCCGTCCAAACCCTGCCGGCAGGCCTCGCCGAAGCGCTCGTCGACGGTCACCGTGCACTTCGCTGCCGCCTGATCGGCTCTCCCACCCGGTGCAGATGGGTCAGGGCCTCGCGGTAGGAGCGGATCAGTCCGGTCTCGTGGTAGGGCACGCCGATCTCGGCGCAGTACTGCCGAACGACGGCTTGGGCGCGGCACAGATGGGGCGTGGGCATGCTCGGGAACAGGTGGTGCTCGATCTGGTGGTTGAGGCCGCCGAGCATCATGTCCGTCAGCCAGCCGCCACGCACATTGCGGGAGGTGATGACCTGGCGCCGCAGGAAGTCGGGCCGCTCGTCACCGGTGAAGGTGGGCATCCCTTTGTGGTTCGGGGCGAAGGTGCAGCCGAGATACACGCCGAACAGACACTGGTTGAGCGCCAGGAACGCCACCGCCTTGCCCGGCGGAAGGACCAGGAACAGGGCGGACAGCACGCCCGCGATGTGCAGCAGGAGCAGGGCGCCTTCCAGGGTTCGCTGCCTCATGTACGGCGAACGCAGCGCCCGCAGGCTCGAGACGTGCAGGTTGAAGCCTTCGAGGGTCAGCAACGGGAGAAAGAGCAGGGCTTGGTGACCACCGATCAGACGCGCCACACCACGGCTGGAGCGTGCCTGTTCGGTGGACCACACCAGGATGTCGGGGGCGACGTCGGGGTCGAGGTCCTCGTGATTGGGGTTGGCGTGGTGGCGCGTGTGCTTGTTCATCCACCAGCCGTAGCTCATGCCCACGCCCAGGTTCCCGAACAGCCTGCCCATGATCTCGCTGGGCCGGCGTCGCCGGAAGACCTGCCGGTGGGCCAGGTCGTGCGCGAGCAGGGCCACCTGCCCGAACACGAAGGCCAGGAAGGCCGCGACGGCCAGTTGGCCCCAGGTGTCGCCCAGAGCGAAGAAGGCCCCCCAGCCCGCCGTGTACAGCACGACCACCAGGCCGATGCGTGCCGCGTAGTAGCCGGGACGCCGACGCATCAGGCCGGCCTCGGCTATCCGTTGGGAGAGCCGTGCGAAGTCACTGCCGCCGCCGGCGCCGTGCTTCAACGTGTCGGCAGGTGCGGGCTGGGACGTCAAGGAGACATCGGGAGAAGTCGTCATGTCCGGAAGTCTTCTGTCGGCCGACGACCTGGAAAAGCCTGCCAGCCACCCTCCGCGTGCGAGGCATTCCCCCCGGGCGACCGGGGGTTAACCCCCGGTACGGCGGGCTTGCCGGGCCTCCTCATCGCGGGCTCCGAAATCTGGACCTCGATCGCCGAGACCGGCTTGTCGGAGTGATTGCCGAGCCGCGGTTGATCACCGAGCTCCGATGCACTGCCTGAACCGGTCGAATGGAATACCGGACTACCGCACTGGCCCGGTCCCGAATCCTTTTGGCCCACGTCTTCGATTGCTTCGACGGAGGATTTCCATATCGGTCCACAAGCGATTTGCGGCAGGCGGCGCACGCAGTGCACCTCGCGGAGGTATGCGGCGTGAGTCCGGCGGGGCCCCGTGCGGGGACGGGCCGCTCGCCCCCCTCGCACTGGTGTTTTAGCGCAGGTGGTGGGGGCATCCGCACCTTGAAGCTCGGGTCGCGGCGTGGGCCGGCGAGGCCATCGCGCCGCTGACGGGCTCTGCGGACAAGACCATGCCGAAACCGGACGATGAGGGGTTGGTCTCGATGACCGTGGCGACACAGCAGGGCGGCGGCGGAGGCGGTTCCAGTGGCCTGTACGACGTTCTGGAACTCATTCTCGACCGCGGTCTGGTGATCGACGCGTTCGTGCGGGTCTCTCTCGTCGGTATCGAGATACTCAAGATCGACATTCGGATCGTCGTCGCGAGTGTCGACACCTACCTTCGCTTCGCCGAGGCGTGCAACCGGCTCGATCTGGAATCCGGGCCGCGCAAGCCGGCCGGCCTTACCGAGCTCAAGGGAAAGATGACGGAGTCCGGCGCCCAGGGGGCGGCCAAGGGGGCCCTCTCCGGCGCCGCGGAGACCATTTCCGATGCCTTCAAGCAGGCACGCGAAGAGCACAGGGGGCGTTGACCGCCGGCTCGCACCGAACTGCCGCCCCGGCCGTCCGTCCGCCGGCCCCTCAAGGGTCAGGCATGGCGGTCAGGGGCGACTTCGCGGTGATCGCTCACCTACCAGAGGCGAGCGGAATCGTTGCCGGAGGGGTCCGCGAGAGCCAGCCGAGCGGTCATGCGTTTCCCCACCGTTTCCCGAACGGCTTCGACGCTCTGACAGACGGCTTTGACGATCTCCAGGCCGTGCTGCCCGACCCGGCTCGCGTCGGCGTCCCGTACCACCGGCAGCGCGGGATCGGCGTCCCACACCTGGACCTCCACCAGATCGTCGGCGATCCGCAGATCCAGCAGGATCGGCCCGGAGGCGTACTTGCGGGCATTGGTGACCAGCTCGCTCACCACCAGCTGTGTCAGCTCCACGGCCCGCGGGGAGACGGGGGTCCGGTATTCGGTACGCATCCGGGACAGGAAGCCGGCGGCCAAGCGGCGGGCCTCGGCGATGCAGGAACTCTGTCCGTCCAGGGCTGCCGCGGCATGTGGACGGCCGTCGTCGTGGAGCGTCATGCTGTCCTCACCAGACAAGGTCCGTTCCATCCGCTCGCTGCTGCTGCTACCCCGTACGTCAGGTCTGGTACCCGGGGAAGCCGAGACATCACACCGGGCACTACGCGGGCATATGTCGGGATCGGTTCCACCGCGGGCGTCGCCTCCTCCACCGGCGGGCGGTACTCAGGGGGATAGGCCTGGGCGACTGCCGGGCACTCTTCCGGAGAAACCATGCCTGGCACTGTCTGATCTCGAGGATGCTGAGGAACGCCGTGACGGAGACCGACGCCGAGCACACGCACGAGCCCGAGCTGCTGGAGGTGGTGTCCACCACTCTCGACGGCATCACCGTGGTGACCGCGGCCGGCGAGATCGACCACAGCAGTACCGGACGCCTCGTCCAGGCCCTGGATCCCAGTGGTCTCGGCGAGCGGCCCCGCGTGATCGTCGACATGGAGCGGGTGACCTTCATCGACTCCAGCGGCATCAACGTCCTGCTCGCCGCCCACCGCGACCTCACCGCGGCGGACGGCTGGCTGCGCCTGGCGAATGCCTCGGCGTACGTGCTGCGCACCTTGCAGATCGTCGGCATCGACACCCTCGTGCCCTGCTGCGCCAGCCTTCGCGAAGCCCTCACGGCCTGACTCGGCCCTCTTCGCCCCGCTCTGCCGGTTCCGGGAGCTACGGCACCGTGCGCCACGCGCTCGGTGTGCGGCCGGTGTGCGTGTTGTTCCAGTCCAGGCGCAAGACGGCGAGGTCGTCGGTGTGCCGGTCGGCGTTGAGCGTGCGGCTGCGGGCGATGAGCTGGTCCAGGTGGGAGCCGGGGTCCGGCGTGTCGATGGTGCCGATGATGTCCAGCAGGCCCTCGACGCCGAGCCGGGTGGAGTCGTCGGCGGCGAAGCCTTCGATGAGGCCGTCCGTGTAGGCGACGAGCGCGCCGCGGGCGGGCAGGGCGATGGTGGTGGAAGGCCACTTGCCCTGTCCGGGAACGATCCCCAGAGCGACCCCGTGGGCCGCGGTCACCACTCGCGCGCCGTCGGCGGTGACGAGGAGGGGTTCATGGTGGCCGGCCAGATGGAGGGTGACCGTGCCCGCCTCCGGGTTCAGGGTGATGAGGGTGCAGGTGGTGAAGAGGTCGCTGCCGGCCCGTTCGGCGATGTGGATCTGCTCCAGCAGATGGAGCAGATGCTGGTCGCGGTGTCCGCCGAGGATCAGGGCCCGCCAGGCGATGCGCAGGCAGACGCCCAGTGCCGCCGCGTCGGGACCGTGGCCGCTGACGTCCCCGATGACGGCGTGGATGTGACCGTCGTCGGTCTGGACGACGTCGAGGAAGTCTCCCCCCAGCAGTGCCTGGGCGCGGCCGGGGTAGTAGCGGCTGGACGCCGTGACGGTGGCGGAGGACAGGAGGGGCTCGGGGAGCAGACCACGTTCGAGGCGTGCGTTCTCCTCCGCGCGCAGACGCCCGATCTGCAGAGCGGCATTGGCGCGCTCGGCCTGCTTTCGCTGGACGGCGTAGCGCAGGGCGCGCTGCATCAGGTCGGGTTCGACCTTGCCCTTGATCAGGTAGTCCTGGGCGCCGGCCGCGAGGGCGTCGACGCCGGCGCGGGGCTCGTCCAGCCCCGTCAGGACGATGATCGCGGCGTGGGTGTTCGACTGGATCGCCCGGACCGACTCCAGTCCGGACGCGTCGGGCAGGTGCAGATCCAGCAGGACACAGTCCACGGCGTCGGAGGCCAGTGTCGCACGAGCCTCGGCGGCCGTGCGGCAGCGCGTCAGGGTGTGCGGCAGGTCGGTGTCGTGGAGGAGCTCCTCGACGAGAAGGGCGTCTCCGTCGTCGTCCTCCACGAGCAGGATGGCGTACCGCGCATCGCGGGTCGCGGCGGGATCGGTCACTGCTGGGCCCCTCTCTGCGGGGCCGCGGACGAGGGTCCGGTGGCGGGCAGGGTGAAGACGACGCGGGTGCCCTGGGTGTGCTCGGCGTCGATGCCGATGGTGCCGCCGTGGAACTCCACGACCTTCTTGCACATCGCCAGGCCGATGCCGGTGCCCGGATAGGCGTCCTTGGTGTGCAGGCGCTGGAAGAGGACGAAGACCTTCTCGTGGAACTCGGGTGCGATGCCGATCCCGTTGTCGGTCACCCAGAACTTCCACTCCCCCGCGTCGCACACCGCTTGGACCTGGACGCGGGGCGGCCGGTCGGGGCCGCGGAACTTGACGGCGTTCGAGAGCAGGTTCTGCCAGAGCATGCCCAGCTGGGTGGTGTCCCCGACGACGGTGGGAAGCGGGTCGTGGGTGATCTCGGCGCCTGTCTCCTCGATGGTCACGCTGAGGTCGTCCAGGACCTTGCTCATCACCGATTCCAGATCGACGGTCTGGTGATCGTTGTGAACCCGGCCGACCCGGGAGAAGGCCAGGAGGTCGTTGATGAGCGTCTGCATGCGGTTGGCGCCGTCGACGGCGAAGGCGATGTACTGGTCGGCCTTCGCGTCCAGCTGGCCGCCGTAGCGACGCTGCAGAAGCTGGGTGAAACTGGACACCTTGCGCAGTGGCTCCTGAAGGTCGTGCGAGGCCACGTACGCGAACTGCTCCAGTTCGGTGTTGGAACGCTTCAGGTCCTCCGCCTGCTCGTCCACAAGCCTGCGCGCCTGCTCACTGAACTCCAGTTCCTCCACCAGCCGTTGCCGCATCGCCTCAACGTCGAAGGCCAGCTGCCGCAGGTCGGCGGGTCCGGTACCGGCGAGTGAGCGGTCGAATCGGCCCTGCGCCACCTCGCGGGCCGCCGACCCGAGCCGGGTGAGCGGACCGGTCACGCCGCGACGCAGCCCCTCGAATATCAGGACCGCCACCAGGATGATGACGACGGCGATGACGGCGAACATCCAGTTCCGCAGCGTCTCCGCCCGTCTCAGCGTCCGCGTGGCCGTCGCCCGCTCACTCTGCAGATGGTCCTGCTGACGTGCCATGGCACGCCGCAGCGCGTCGAAGTCGGACTTGCCCTCCGCGGCCCGCTCCGTGGCGAGTCTCACGGCCTCGTCGGCCGGGGCTCCCGAGATGGGGCGGGCGATGCGCCGCTGCCAGGTGCCGGCGAGCCTCTCGACCTCCGCCAGGTCGGCGGCGGCGGCCCGCTCGTCCTTGACCAGGGGGCGCAGCAGGCTGAGGGCGGTCTTCTCGTCGGTCACGCCGCGGGCGTAGGGCTGGAGGAAGTCGGAGCGGCCGGAGAGGCCGTATCCGCGGATCCCGGTCTCCTGGTTGACCAGGGCCTGCTCCACCCGCATGGCCTCGATCAGGGCGGGCGAGCGCCGGTCGACCAGCTCGGAGGTGATCTGCGACGTACGCCACATCGCCCAGCCCCCCAGTGAGCCCAGGACCGCCAGGACCGCCAGGGTGGTGGCGACTCCGGTACGCAGCCAGCGCCGCGTCGTCCAGCTGGAGAGAACGCCTCTGTCGGACGGCTCGGTTTCTATGGCGGTCTGCATCTTTTCCTCGACGAGTGGGCCGCTGTTGCCATGTGGCAACCACACTGTACCCACGGCTCGACAACGCATGTTGTCCCTGTCGGGAACATCACCGTAGAGTGGCGTCATGCCTGGTCGCGCACCCACTCCGCCGTGGTCCGGGGAGACGGCCGCGCTGGTGAGCCAGGTCGTGGACGAGCTCACCCGGCGACTCGCGCGGGACGCCCCCCACCCGCCCGCCGACCTCGTGGACACGGCCGGTGACGCCCGTCGGCAGGCTCTCGCGCGCTTGCGTGTGCTGCGCGACGTCAGGCTCGCCGTCAGACGTCTGGAGGACCAGGCGGCGCACGCGGCGGCAGCGAGCGGGGCGGGCTACCCCGAGATCGGCCAGGCCTTGAGCATGAGCCGGCAGGGTGCCCGTCGCCGCTGGCCCGGTCTCATCACCAACAGCACACCCACCCCTCCCTCCCCCGAATCCCGGAGCTTGTGACACATGGCCGCCGCCGCTACCCGCCCGTACGACGTCCTGCTGGTCGAAGACGACGTCGCCGACGCCATGCTCATCCAGGACGCCCTGGCCGAGCGCGGTACCCGCAACCTCACCCAGGTCTCCGACGGCATGGCGGCCCTGGAATATCTGCGCGACCCGGACAACGAGCGCCCTGACCTCATCGTCCTGGACCTCAACATGCCGCGGATGAACGGCCGCGAGTTCCTCGCCGTGGTGAAGGAGGACGCGGACCTGCGGACCATTCCGGTGGTCGTGCTGACCACGTCCGCCGCTCCCGACGACGTCACCGGTGCCTACCACCACCACGCCAACGCCTACGTGACCAAGCCGGTGAACCTCGAGGAGTTCGAAGCGGCGGTGCGCAGCATCGACACCTTCTACCTCGACATCACCGTCAAGCCGCCCAGGGACTAGGTGGCTCCTCACGAACTGGCTGTCGGACGCGGCTCTCTCTCGGCTCCTTGAGGCTGGACGGCCGTTGACCGGGTAGTCGGACTCCACGGGGCCCGGCCGAAGCCGGGCGCCCATGGCGAGAGGAGCGACATGCCAGGCGTTCTCCAGCGGCTCAAGCAGTTCGCGCAAAGCCCGCAGGGTCGGCGCACGATCGAACAAGCTCGCCGCACCGCGGCCGATCCCCGCCGCCGAGCCCAGGCCCAGCGTCTCTTCGAGAAGCTGCGCACCCGGCGGTCGTCGTCGGGGATGTGACCCGAACTCGGTTCAGGAGATGCCGAGCTGAAGTCGCGGGTCCCGGTCCCCTGCCGGAGCCTCAGCGGCCGGCCAGGGTGCGGTCGAGGAGGGGCAGCAGGCGGTCCCAGTGGCGCCGCAGCCCCGCGGGGTCGAACGCGTCGGTGTCGGACATGGTGAATCCGTGGGCGGTGCCGGGATAGATCTCGGAGGTGTGTTCGACGCCCGCGGCGTCCAGGGCCTGGTCGAGTTCGACGAGAGCCTCGGGCGTCATGTCGCTTTCCGCGTGGCCGAGGTGTACCTCGGCGGTGAGCGTGGACAGGAGGCAGTGCAGTGCCTCGCGCCCGTCGGTGCCCACGGGGCCGTGGAAGCCGGCGACGGCCGCGACCCGGCCGGGGTGGGCGGCGGCGGTACGCATCGCCAGGAGGCCACCGATGCAGTAGCCGGTCACCGCGACCGGGCCGGCGCCGACCTCCGGCCGGGTGGTGAGGAACTCCAAGTAGGCTCCGGCATCGCTCAGTACACGTTCGGCGGTGTGCGCCTCGATCAGGGGCATCAACTGGGCGAAGACCGCGGGCCGGGCATCCTCCCCGAGGTACTCGGGCAGTTCGATCACCGGTGCCGGGCCGTGCCGGTAGAAGAGGTTGGGAACGAGCACGTAGCACCCGTGCCCGGCCAATTCGCGGGCCAGCTCCCGCAGCACGGGCCGGATACCGAAACCGTCCGCGTACATCAGCACCCCTGGGTGCCGTATACCGTCGTCGGGGATGGCGGCGAAGGCGTCGGCCTGGCCGTCCGCGGTGGGGATGTCGGGGTCGCACTCACCGTCGCCGCCCGCTCGTACTGGCTTCGCACCTGTCCGGTCAGCCGGGCCGCACCGGATTGACAAGCGGCACCGGTTCCGGACTCGCCAGGCTCACGGGCGGCGGCCCACCCGCTCGGCGGGCTCCTCGGCGGCGTCGGGCACGCTCAGGCCGCTGCGGTCGCGTACCAGTGTCCGCATGATCCCCGCCCCCGTGAGCACGGCCATGAGGTGCAGCGTCACGGCGAGGGCGACGTTCTCCGGGTAGCTGACGTCGCTCGGACGCGCCAGCGCCACGTAGACGGTGGCCGGCAGCCGCCAGCCGCTCCACGCGAACATCGAACCCGACCCGAGCCATGCGAGGGCGAGCAGGAGCGGATACGGCTGCCGGGTCGGGCGGCGCCGGACGAGGGCCGGTACGGCGGCGGACGCGGCGAGAGCCCAGCACGCGCTGACCCCGACCAGCACATGCCAGTCGGCCGGCCGCTCATCGCGGTGCGCGATGCCCAGGGGGCCGCCGGCCGCCCAGTAGAGCCACACCAGGCCGGTCACGGCGCCGGTGATGGCGGGCCACAGCGGCCCTGGAGAAGTCGGGGGGCGCTCGGGCCCGCGCAGTGCGTGGGGCCAGCGCCGTCGCAGGTAGGCGGGAAGCGCGATGGCCAGCGCGATCCCGGTGCCCACGAAGCTGCACTGCAGCAGCACCGCTTCCCAGCCCGGCATCGCCCCGTCGCCTCCGGAGCTCGCCGAGCCTCCTGAACTCTCCTCATGCGCACCGGAGTTCACGAGCGCGCTGATGACCACGAACGGCAAGATCGACACCAGGAACCCCGAGCCCACCCAGCCGGTGAAGCCCACCAGCCGGCCGGGGATCCGCATCCCCCAGGGCCGCACCAGCGCCAGCCCCAGCGTGATCCCGGCGGCGGCCATACCGATCGTGACGGTGTTGAGCGCCAGCCACCCGCCCAGGCTGAAGCCTCGCCCCACCGGCAGCAGTCCCAGTGACGAACCGACCACCCACGACACTTTGATCACCAGGTACGGCACGAGAGCCGCTGCCGCCGCGTACCCCGCCGCACGCCCGATCCGGTCCCCACGCTCCACGACGTCTCCCTCCGCTGGGCCCTCATCGTCCGGCGCCCGCGGACCACTACGCATCGCCCCTCAGGCGCACCCCCGCTCCCCCGCTGGACCGACTCGCCCCTCCACCTCGCGGACCACCCCGCAGCCGCGCCGCCGGCCACGGCAGGGCCCCCGCCCGGTGGTGATGCCGGACGGGGGCCCTTCGTGCCGCGGGTGCTTGTCAGCCGTCGGACTCCGACGACGGGATGTAGGCGCCCGGTACGTCGTCCGGCTCGAAGAGCTTGGTCTCGCCGGGGTACGGCTTCTTCCAGTTGTGCGTCTCGTACCAGGTGAAGTGGTTCATCTGCGCGGGATTCGCGTAGTCGGGCACCGCGTTGGGCCCGGTCAGGCGCTGCCTGGACTTCCAGCGGTCCCACTTCGCGGCGAGTGACTGCTTGTCCGCGGGGACCCTCGCCGACGGCGCGGGTGCCGCGGCGGGGTCCTGCGGTGCCGGTGTGTCCACGCCGCAGGCGGGCGGGGTCTTCAGGCCGCCGGTCAGGGAGGTCCGGTTGGGCAGCGCGGTGAACGGTGTGAGGTCCGCCTTCTTGGTGAAGGCCCCCCGCATCGGGGTGGCCGCGCTGTCCTTCTGGTTCATCGGGTGGATCCCGAGGATCTGCTCGATGGTCCGGATCACCGTGATCTGGGAGTAGTAGCGGCTGTCGACGGTGCCGTGCTGTGCCCAGGGGCTGATGATCTGGATCGGCGCGCGGTGGCCGTCGACGTGGTCGAGGCCGGCCTGGGAGTCGTCCTCGACGACGAAGATCGCCGAGTCCTTCCAGTACTTGCTGTGCGAGATCTCGTCGACGATCCGGCCGGTGGCGAGGTCGTTGTCGGCGACCTGGGCGGCCGCGTTCGCCGGGCCACCGGTGTGGTCGCTGGAGAGCCAGAACATGTTGAGGTTCGCCGGCCCGTTCTTCTCGAAGTCACGCTTCCAGATCTGGTGCCGGTAGATGTCCGGGACGCTGGTGTCGAACTTCGCGAAGCCGTGCACGGACACGTCGTTGAGCGACGGGATCGGCGAGGACGAGTTCAGGGTGTACGCGGTGTCCTGCCCCGTCGAGTCCATGTTCTTGGCGTCGCAGTACAGGTTCTGCCAGCTCGCGTCCGCGGGCTTCGACAGGAACTGCTGGAACTCGCCGAAGTTTCGCACGCTCTTGCCCGCCGCCTGGGCGCCGGACCAGATGAATCCGGTGCGCTGGTGGCCGAGAGCGTCGTCCTCGGTGTCGTAACTGCGCTTGTACTCACCGGCCGAGGACTCCGTGTACTCCGGATTGTCGGCCTGCATCAGCCAGTTGTGGCCCTCGGCGGAGTTCGTGCCGATGTCGTACGTGTTGTCGTACAGCCCGAACTGCTCGGCCATCGCGTGCTGGTTCGGGGTCACGTTCTCACCGAACTGTGCCAGCGACGGGTCGCCGTTGCCCTGCGGGACATCGCCGAAGACCTGGTCGTAGGTCCGGTTCTCCTTGACTACCAGGAACACGTGCTTGATCGTCGACGGGTCGCCGAGCCGCTGCGGGACCGGCACCGGCTTCTCGTGCCCCTTGCCCTTGGCGAGCTGCACCGAGCCCCGGCTCCAGCCGTTCTGCTGGAAGACCTTGGGTGTCCGGGACCTGATGACGCTGTCGTCGGGCAGTTCGAACCGCGTCAGGCTCGACGTCGTGTCGTGGGTGGCGTGCCCGGCGGCGCTGGTGGGGCGGCGGGCGTCGACACCGCGCGCGTTGGAGACCAGCACCTGGTCGCCGACGGTGGTGATCTCCGCGGGGAAGTAGTCCGTGGGGAGCAGGCCGACGTAACTGACCGGCTCCTGCGGGGTGGTGTACCGGTAGACGGCGACCGCGTTGGCGCGGCCGAGCGTCACCAGCAGATGCCCGTCGTCGGTGAGCGTCACCGCGTCGGGCTCGTAGCCGACCGAGGCCTCGGGCCAGGGCTGGGTCGCGATGGTCTGTACGACCTTGTCGCGGCGGGTGTCGATGACCGACACGTCGTTGGTGGCGGTGTTGGTGACGAACAGCGCCCCGCGCTTGGCGTACAGGGCGGTCGGGTGCAGGCCGACGTCGATGCTGGTCGGGGCGGCGTCCGGGTGCGTCAGGTCGATGACGCCGACCGTGCCGGTGGTGGTGGCACCCGTCCTGGGGTCGGCCGGTACCTGGGTGCCGTAGGAGTTGAGCGTGGCGTCTTCGGGTTCGGCCGGGCGCCCGCCCTCGTTGCTGACGTAGAGCTTGTCGCCGACCCGGACCAGGTCACGCGGGGCGTTGCCGACGGCCCAGCTCCGGCGGACGGCCCCGGTCGCCGCGTCGAGGGCGACCACCCGGTTCTGGCCGTTGACGGCGGAGTACACGGTGGAGCCGTCGGGCGAGAACACCGCCTCCCCGACCAGCGCGTGCTTGGTGCCGTCCGCGGGTATCTTCACGGCCGTCGGGTTGGCGACGCTGCCGTCCGGGTTCACGGTGAACCTGGTGTAGCCGTCGGTCTGGCCGAGCCACAGCTGTGAGCCGTCGGGCGAGTAGGTGGGGCCTTCCTGGCCCACCTCGTTGCTGCCGATGCGCGGGCTGGACGCGGCGGCGGTGCCGACGAGTTGCTGCACCGTCCACTTCTTCAGGTCCACGACGGACAGTGCCGCACCGCCGTCCGTGACGGAGGCGGCGAGATGGGTGCCGTCCGGGCTCACCGAGGACGACATGACCTTGCCGTTGTCGATGACGAGGCGTTCGCCGTACGGCGCGATGTACTGGTCGCTGGAGACGACCTGGCCGCGGTCGGTGACCTGGCCGACCTGGTCGGTGCCGAACTGGTGCGTCTGGGCGAAAGCGGTGCCCGCGGCGGTGACGGCGACAGCGGTGATGCCGGCGGTCAGCAGGGTCCGGCGGCCGACGCGTCTGCCGAGGAGAGCGACACCGTTCTTGTGGACACGCCTGCGGTGGCGTGTTACCTGCATGGGTTCATCCCTTCGAGGTGGACAGCAGGTCGACGTTGCCGTCGAACTGCCAGAGCGGGTTCGGTGCGTCCCCGGTCGGGGTGCGCACCAGGAAGTAGCCGTTCACTTCCTTCGGTCCGTCGCCGTCGGCGACGAACCGCCCGTCCGCGGTGACGTCGAGCTGGTAGACGGCCGAGCCGGTGGCCTCGACGCCGGGCAGATGCCACGAGACGACGCAGCGCCAGTCGTTGCCCGGCCCCTCGGCGGCGACCCTGACGCTGCCCTTGTCACATGTGGCGGTCGTCCTCAGCCGCGCCTCGGTGACGTCGGGGCGGTGCAGTTGCCCGGTCTGCAGGCGGTAGAGATGGGCGAACTCCGTGGCGAGGGAGCGCTGCACCTTGTCCTGCCGGATCCCGGAGCCGGTGGCCGAGGTCGTCGTGGCGACGACCAGCACCGTCGCGGCGGCCAGCCCGGCCAGCGGCAGCACCCCGGCGATCACGGCACGGTGTCCCGAGCCGTCGTAGGCGGCGTTGGTGAAGTCGCGGCGTACGAAGAGCAGGCAGGCCAGCGTCGTCGCGACCACGGCCCAGGCGAGGCTGACCGCGATCCCGATCAGCGGCGGCTGAAGCTCTGCCGGGCTGGTGAACAGGCCGTTCCAGGCGATGAAGGCGTAGCCGGGCAGGGCGAGGCGTACGGCGACGGGCAGCGGCAGCAGCTGGGCGAGCTGCATGGCGAGCGCGAACAGCGCGGGCAGCAGCAGTCCCATCGGGGACCGTCCCAGCGTGACGGAGCCGAGCAGTCCGATCGCGGCGAGGGCGAGCGTCGGGGCGAGCACGCAGATCCAGGCGAGCGCGACCCGGCCAGCGGCTTCCGACGGTGTCAGCAGGTGGCCGTCGAGGCCGACCAGCGGCTGGTTGCCGACGGCCACGGCTCCGCCGGCCGCGCTGGAACAGGCCAGCCCCGCCACCAGCAGCAGGATGACGGTGAGGGCGGCCAGTGCCTTCGCCGCGAAGATCCGCCGCGGGGACCGGACCGCCACGAGCAGGTGGCGCCAGGTGCCCAGGCGGTCCTCGGCGGCGAACACGTCACCGGCCACCAGCGAGGTCAGCAGCGGCAGCGCCCAGGTGCCGGCGAAGCCGAGCACCACCAGCGGCCCGGCCCAGCCCGTGGCGTGCATCCAGCGGCCGAAGAGGGTGTCGACGGGGAGCGTGCTCTGCCGGCTCACCGCGGTCACGAAGAGCGCCGGCGTGATCCAGCAGGCGAGGACCAGCAGGCGCGTCCGCCATTGCGAGACCAGTTTGACCAGTTCGAACCGGTAGCCGCGCGACAGCGGAACGGGGCTGGGCCGGACATCGTTGCCAGGTACGAGTGTCGCGGTCATCGGGCCGGCTCCTCCCGGTGCTGCTCGGTCAGGGCGAGGAAGGCGGCTTCGAGCGGTGACACCACGGGAGTGAGTTCGCGAGGCGCGATGCCTGCCCGTACGAGCCCCGTCACCAGTTCGTCGAGGGCGGGCACCCGCGCGCGTACGACGAGGACTTCGGCGCCGTACCGCGTGGTGGCGTCGTCGGCGACGTGGATCCCCCGCGTGTCGGCGGCCAGGCGGCGGGCGGCCTCGAGGTCGGAGGTCACCAGGCGGTAGTCGAGTTCGCGTTTCTCGGCGGCCAGCTTGTCCAGATGGCCGGAGAAGACGACCCGGCCGGTGGCGATGATGGTCACCTCGGAGCACAGCGCCTCGAGGTCGTCCATGCGGTGGCTCGAGAGCACGACGCTGGTTCCGTCCGCCGCGAGCCGGGTGAGGACACCGTGCACATGCCTCTTGCCTGCCGGGTCGAGGCCGTTGGCGGGTTCGTCGAGCACGAGCAGCCGGGGTTGCGTGAGCAGGGCGGCGGCAAGTCCGAGCCGCTGGCGCATGCCGAGGGAGAACCCGCGCACCCGGTCGTCGGCGACATCGGTGAGACCGACCTGGTCGAGCGCGTCGTCGATCCCCGTCGTCCGCGCGCCGCTCCCGCGGAGGGCGGCCAGCGCGGCAAGGTTCTGCCGGGCGGTGAGCGAGGGGTAGAGGCCGGGCCCGTCCACGAAGCCGGCGACTGCGTCGGGGGCGGTGAGCGCCCGTCCGACCGGTGTGCCCAGGATCTCGAGGCGACCGCTGTCGGCGGCGGCCAGCCCCAGCAGAAGACCCAGCAGAGTCGTCTTGCCGGCGCCGTTCGGTCCGACCAGGCCGTGGATCTGACCCTGCGTCACGTCCAGGTCGACGCCGTCGAGCGCGACCACGTCGCCGAAACACTTGGTGATCCCGCGCGCCCGGACTGCGAGGAGTGCGTCCATGAGTCCCTTCTTCCGCAACGCTCAGGGACCTTACGGACGGCACACAGCTTGGACGGGGTCGGTCGGTTGAACGTCCAGGGAACGAGTTGTCAAAGCATGGACAAGATCGGGGGTACGAACCGGCCGACATACGACCAGACTTGGGCAGGAACCGGTGTGGTCCTGCCGGGCCGCGTGATCACCGGTGGACCGCCGCGGTGAGA
This sequence comes from Streptomyces sp. NPDC047869, assembly GCF_040704065.1. NCBI lineage: Bacteria > Bacillati > Actinomycetota > Actinomycetes > Kitasatosporales > Streptomycetaceae > Streptomyces > Streptomyces sp. NPDC047869. The sequence continues at coordinate 211,308 of NZ_JBEYRK010000010.1, read as the reverse complement.
CGTGCGAGTGCGGCGTGGGCGGGCGGGCCCCAGGTCGGCTTGCCACCGGGGCGGCCGTGGACACCGGCGTCCCCGATGTGGATGCCCGCGAGGGCGCGCAGCACCGCCCAGCCGCGGGCGCGGCGCAGGGTCGCGGTGTCCGGGCCCGGCCGGTAGGTCTCGTGGAAGAGGTCGGCGGCGCCGTCCGGCAGCAGGATCCAGGCGGCGGCCAGGTCGCAGGCCGGGTCGCCGGCGAAGAGGTCGCCGAAGTCGATGACGCCGGAGAAGGTGCCGTTCGCGGTGAGGATGTTGGCCGGGTGCAGGTCGCCGTGGAGCCAGAGACGCGGGCCTGCCCAGTCGGGCGCGGCGGCGGCGTCTTCCCATACCGCGCGGACGGCTTCCGGGTCGCGGATCAGCCCCAGTTCGGTGGCCGAGGCGAGCGCTTCGGTGAACCGCTGGGCGGTTTCGGCCAGCGGGCCGCCGCGGTCCCGGCCCGCCGGCGCTCCGTCGGGGGCGGGGCGGTGGAGGGCGGTGAGGAAGCGGGCCAGGGTGACGGCCGCCTCGGCGGGGCGCGTCGCGGGGGCGCGGTCGGCGGGCTCGCCCGGTACCCAGGTGGTGACGAGCCAGGGCCGCGGGAAGCGTTCGGAGGGCTCACCGAGGCGCTGTGGAACGGGAATCGGAAGAGGGAGGTGCGGGGCGAGGAGGGGCAGCCAGGCGTGTTCCTTGCGCAGCAGCGCGTCCGCGGACTCCGTCGCCCAGGGCATCCGGACGGCGAGGTCGTCACCGAGCCGCCACACCTGGTTGTCCCAGCCGAGCGCTCCCAGCTTCAGGGGGCGGTCCGCCAGGTCGGGTTGCTGCTCGCGCAGCAGATCCCGGATCAGGTCCTCTGTGATGTCGATCCCGGTGACTGTCATGCGGGACAAGGTAGTTGGGCGGCGACCGCCTGGGTCCCGGATGGATCCGTGTCAGGTCCGGTGGCCGCCGCCGTACCTCGCAACGGGCCCGTCACAGGGCCGCCGGCCGCCGTCAACGGCGCTTACGGCACTCCCGGTACCGCCGTTCGACGTCGGCCAGGAACCAGTCGGGCACCTCGCCGACGGCCCGCAGGTGCTCGCGCTCGTCAGCGGAGAGCGTCTGCGCCGATTCGTCCACGGCCACCGGCGTAGTCAGTCAGCTTGGCCGACATACGCTCGCGCCGGAGATCGCCTCCGAAGGTGGCGCGGTCGGTTCGGCCGCTGAGAAGCAGGGTGAACCATCCGAAGAACCGCTGTTTGCCGGACCTTCTGCGCAGTTGTCGCCGGCCTTCCGTGACGGGCTCGGCGGTCGAGGGCTCGGGGCTGCCCCGGAATCGCGCGCTGGGGCGGCCACGCTTCCGGGTAGACGGACAGAGCCGCCGTCGGCGGCCGACGAGCATTGGGGGGGCGATGGGCACTGCCACGCAGGTTCCCGAGACACGGGACATGAGCGGCGAGGAACTGTCCGGTGACGAGGCATGGGCGGCGCTGCGCCGCTACGGCGGCTGGTCGCTCCTGCGGGACGCGTTCGTCCGCTTCCGGTACGCCGACGGCTTCAGCCACTCCCGGGCGCTCGCCCTGCAGACAGTGCTGGCCCTCGTACCCCTGACCATCGCCTTCGTCGGGCTCTCGACCGTCGTGCACACCGAGAACGTGGGCCGGCTGGCAGAACTGACGATCCACCGGATCACCCGCGGCCCCAGCGAGGGCGTCGTCGACGACGCCCTCGCCCGCGGCCGGACATCCGCGGGTGACGGCGCCGCCGCCGCCCTCTGGCTCTGTGCCGCCTTCTCCCTGGTGAACGTCACGACCGCCATGTGCCAGATCGAGCGCGGCGCCAACCGGATCTACGGCAACGAACGCGACCGCCCGTTCCACCTCAAGTACCTGCGCGGCCTGCTGATGTCCGTCGGCGCGGGACTCCCGCTCGGCCTCGGGTTCGTCGTGATGGTCGCCGGGGACGACCTCGCCTCGGCGGCGGTGACCGTCTACCACCTCGACAGCGGCACCCTGGCGGCCTGGGACGTCCTGCGCCGGCCCTTCGGTCTGCTGCTCGCGCTCATCTCCGCGAGCACCGTCTTCCGCCGCTCACCGCGCCGCAAGCAGCCCGGGTACACCTGGCTGGCCTTCGGCGCGGCCGTCTACCTGGTGCTGTGGATGACGCTGACCTGGCTGCTGAGCCTCTACCTGGACATCAGCGGCTCCTTCGACACCGTCTACGGCCCGCTGAGCGCCTTCATGTCCTTGCTGTTGTGGGCCTACCTGACCTCGATCGCCCTCTTCCTCGGGCTGGCCTTCGCCGCGCAACTGGAAGCGGCGCGCGGCCTTCGGCCCGGTCCGGTCGAAGCCGACCCAGGGGTCTGAGTGTCCGGCTTCGACGGGCGCCCGGTCACTTCTTGTCGGCGGTGAACTGCGCGATCTGGTCCTTGACCCAGGGGTCGTAGACCGCGAGCCGCCGGGCGGCGTCGGGGTAGAACTGTGCCAGCTGGCCGGCGACCCAGGGATCGATCTGCCGGTGTGCGGCGGACGGCCGTGACGGGTGATGGTCGGCGGCCACCGTCCGGGCGGAAACGGGTGATGCCTGCGCAGTCGTGGTCGCGCTCGCGGGATCGCCCACGGCGACGAGTGCGCCCACAGCGGCTACAGCGGAAACGCCCGTGACGGCACAACGCCGTATCAGCTTGCTCACGGTCTGTCCTCCAGCGTCCTCTAGCGGTGGATCCCTAAAGCGGAATCAGTGGTTCCGGTGGGTTCGATTACCCATCCCCACCCTCGCCACACACCCCATCACCGGCACGAAACGATCCGATGTGGGCGAAGCGACTCCCTGTGTTATTCAATGAAGTGTGCGATCAGGGATCTCGGGGCCCCGTCGCACGGGTTCGCGTACGGCCCCGGCGCCGCGCCGGGGATTGCTGAGAGAGCCGCATGGACTCCACACCGTCCCCTTCGTCCTCTTCGCCGTTCGAACTGGTCAGCAGCGCTCTCGGGCGCTACATCCCGCGCGGCGGACGTGCGGCGCCGGCCGGTCCTGCCGACGCCCCGGATGACCGCGCCGTCGGCCGACGCGTGCCCGAGGACGCGGGGGACGGCCCCCAGGATCAGATTCTCGGCGCGGTCAACCTGGACAGGGAGCTGAGGATCACCCGCTGCAATCTGGACGCCCCCGTCTTCGCGGGTCTGGACGCCCTGACCGGGAGCCCCTTCGTCGATCTTCTGCCCCCTGGGGACGTACCGACGGTCACGCGGCGGTTGCGGCAGGTACTGGAAACCGGTGAGGCGCACGTCGCCCGGATCCAGCGTCTGCGGCGCGGCGACGGTTCGGAGCTGGTGGTCTCACTGAGCATCCTGCCCGCCGCGGTGCCGCAGGAAGGCCTGACCGTCTCCGTGATCGCCATGGCCACCAGGCTGCACCTGTACGCCGCCGAGACCGCGATCGGCACCTCGCTGGACATCGGCGAGACCGCGCAGTCGCTGGCGGAGTCCCTGTTGGCCTGGGGAGACGTGGCCGCCGTCGACCTCGACTTCGCCGTGTGGACGGGCGAGGGGGTCAGCGAGCAGGCGCGGGGACGCATCCGGCTGCGGCGGGCGGCGCTGGTGCCGGACCGGGCCTGGCCCGAGGGGTACGTGACTCCGGGCAACGATCTTCCCAGCGACGCCAGTCGTCTGCTGGCGCAGGCGGTACAGCGGGACGACGCCCCGCAGGCCATCGTGATACCCGACCGGGAGGCGGTCGAACGGGTGCTCGGTACTCCGCGGGTGGTGCGTGCCCTGGTGCCCGGCGACCGGTCGGCGGGGGTGGCGTGCATACCGCTGGTCCTGGACGGCGCGCCGCCCGTCGTGCTGGGCGTGGCGGAGGTCTGGCGGCGGGCGGACTGCCCGTTCCGCGACAGCGAGCTGTTCGACTTGCAGGAACTGGTGGCCAGGACCGCCCATCACGTCGACCTGGCCCGTCAGCACCAGCGCGAGCACACGCAGGTGCTCGCGTTGCAGCGCCGGCTGCTCCCCCGGACCGGCGGCGACACCGTCGAGATCGCCAGCGTCTACCAGCCCGCCACCCCCGACAGCGCGGGCGTCGGCGGCGACTGGGTGAACAGCTTTCCGCTGCCGGACGGCCGTACCGCGCTGGTGGTCGGTGACGTCGTCGGGCACGGCCTCGGAGCCGCTGCGACCATGGGCCAGCTGAGCATGGAGGCCCGAGCCCTGCTCTCGGCGGGGCTGGCGCCGGACGAGGTGCTGGAGCACCTGGACGAGACCGTGACGCTGCTGGACGACTCGGAGGCCGGGCTGGCGGCCGGATACAGCGCCCTAGGTTCGACCTGCTGCGTCGCCCTCTACGACCCGGTCAGCCACCAAGTGGCGTTGTCCAGCGCCGGTCACCTTCCCCCGATCCTGGTGTCTCCGGACGGGCACGCGGCCCCGCTCGCGGTCCGCCCGCACCCCGGGCTGGGCGCCGAGTTCGCGCTGCGGGAGCCGTTCCACGTGCACACGTTCGGCGCGCCCCCGGGCTCCCTGCTCGCCCTCTACACCGACGGCCTGGTGGAGGATCCGGCCGTGTCGATCGACGAGGGCATCGACAGGCTGGCGGAGGTCGTGTCCGCGGTGCACCCCTGGGACACTCTGCAGCAGGCCGCGCGGCGCGTCGTCTCCACACTGGCGCCCGCGCGTCAGCGCGACGACGTGACCCTGCTGCTCGCGCGCACGATCGGCTACCGCAAGGAGGACACCGCGACCTGGCGGCTGCCCGCCCGCTACGACGCGCCCGCCCGTGCCCGCGAGCGGGTCTCCGCGCTGCTGCGCCAGTGGCGCACCCGGGACGACACCCGGGACAACGTGCTGCTGCTGGTCAGCGAGCTGGTCACGAACGCGGTGCGCTTCGCCACCGGCCCTGTCACGGTGCGGCTGATCAGGTCCGGTCACGGTCTGCTGTGCGAGGTGGGCGACACCGGCAACGGCAGGCCGCGGCTGCGCCGGGGCGGCCTCCTCGACGACGGCGGTCGCGGCCTGCACGTGGTGCACGGGCTCACCAGCCGGTGGGGGGTGCGGTGGACGGACACCGGCAAGGTGATCTGGGCGGAGGTCGCGAGGTGACGCGCGCGTGCCGCACGCACCCGGCACCTCCGCCCGCCTCGGCGTGCCCGGACGGCGTCCCCGGACCGGGGACGCCGTGACCGTGACGCCGTGACGATCAGATGACGCCCTGCGCGAGCATCGCGTCCGCGACCCGCTCGAAGCCGGCGATGTTCGCGCCGGTCACGTAGTCGCCGGGGGCGCCGTAGCGCTCGGCGGTCTCGGCGCAGGTGGTGTGGATGTCGGTCATGATGCGGGCCAGCTCGTCCTCGACCTGGTCGGCCTTCCACGACGTGCGCGACGCGTTCTGCGTCATCTCCAGCGCGCTGACCGCGACCCCGCCGGCGTTGGCCGCCTTGCCGGGGCCGAAGGCGACGCCGGCCCGCTGGAACAGCTGCACGGCCTCCGGTGTCGTCGGCATGTTCGCGCCCTCGGAGACCGCCTTCACACCGTTGCGGATCAGGGCGTCGGCGTCCACGGCGTTCAGTTCGTTCTGGGTCGCCGACGGCAGGGCGACGTCCGCCGGGACCTCCCAGACCCGCCCGCCGGGCACGAACCGCGCGGAGGCGCCCCGGCGCTCGGCGTACGTGCTCACCCGGCCGCGCTCGACCTCCTTGATCTGGCGCAGCAGCGCCAGGTCGATGCCCTTCTCGTCGACGACGTAGCCGCTGGAGTCGGAGCAGGTCACCGCGTTGGCGCCGAGGGCGGCCAGCTTCTGGATGGTGTAGATCGCGACGTTGCCCGAGCCGGAGACGACCGCCGTCTGCCCTTCCAGGTCCTCACCGCGGGCGCGCAGCATGGCCTCCGCGAACAGCACGTTGCCGTAGCCGGTCGCCTCCGGACGGATCAGCGAGCCGCCCCAGCCGGCGCTCTTGCCGGTCAGCACGCCGCCCTCCCAGCGGTTGGTGATCCGCCGGTACTGGCCGAAGAGGTAGCCGATCTCGCGGGCGCCGACGCCGATGTCGCCCGCCGGGATGTCGGTGTACTCACCGATGTGCCGGTACAGCTCGCTCATGAAGGACTGGCAGAAGCGCATGACCTCCGCGTCGCTGCGGCCCTGCGGGTCGAAGTCGCTGCCGCCCTTGCCGCCGCCGATGCCGAGCCCGGTCAGCGCGTTCTTGAAGATCTGCTCGAAGCCGAGGAACTTGATGATCCCTAGGTTCACCGACGGGTGGAAGCGCAGGCCGCCCTTGTAGGGGCCGAGGGCGCTGTTGTATTCGATCCTGAAGCCGCGGTTGACGTGGACCCGGCCGTGGTCGTCATGCCACGGCACCCGGAACATGATCTGCCGCTCCGGCTCGACCAGCCGCGCGACGAGCCCCGGCTCGGCGTACTCGGGACGCGCCGTGAGCACCGGGGCGAGGGTCTCCAGCACCTCGCGGGCGGCCTGGTGGAACTCGGGTTCCGCCGGGTTGCGGCGCTCGATCTCGGCACGGAGCAGGTCGAGCGAGGTCTTGGGGTCGGGTCGCGAGGTCACAGGGTCCCTTTCAGACATGGCCGACACCGGCGGGTGACCGGTGAGGGGCGCTCGGCGCCGTTGCCGCGCGCGGGACTGCGGCCGCCCCGGCTGAACGTGCCAGGTCGGCCAACTCTCCCAGTGTTACTCCTGTGTTAACGCGATACCAAGAGCCCTGCCGGATTGCCCACTATCTGGACACTTTGTACGGCGAACGGACGACGAGTGGGTCCCGGGCCCGCCGCCCGGCACATCCGCCCGCACCATCCACGGGACTCGGGCTACAGCCATTCCCCGTCCAGGGCGGTGGCGGTGAGCCCGGGTGCCGCCGCGTACAGGACGGCGCGGTCGCCCGCCTTCTGCCCCGCGTCGTACGCCCGTCGCAGGATGTCGAACACCGCGGCACCTCCGCGGTTGCCGCTGGCGTAACTGTCCCGGCTGTAGTCCAGGAGCCCCGACGGCCACGCTTCGGGCATCGTCTGCTCCATGTACTCCAGCACCCGGGTCCCGCCAGGGTGCGCGAGCAGCATGTCCGGGTGCCACGAGTCGGGGTCGTCCTGGTACCGGCTGCGCAGCCACTCCCACATCGCGGTGACCGTCTCCTGCACGGCGCGCGGCCCACGCCGGTCCATCACGAAGTGGGTGCCGTCCGCCCGCGTCTCCAGGCGGTGCAGGTCCTGGGTGCCGGGCAGGGTGTGGTGCCAGGCGCCGTCGAGCCGCAGCACCGCCTCGCGCCGCGGACGGCCCGTGACCACCGCAGCGACCGCGGTGTCCGCGAAGAGCAGCCGGACGATCAGGGACTCGAGGGTGTCGTCCGCGGGCTGGTAGGTCGTGCTCAGCGCCTCCGAGATCACGACCAGGACCACCCGGTCGGGGTCCGCGGCGACGAGTTCGGCCGCCAGCGCCAGAGAGCGGGTCCCCGCGACACAGGCCCACTGCGTGGCCGGGAGCAGCATCGCGTCGGGGCGGAGCGCGAGCTTGTTGGACAGGGCGATGTCGAGGCCCGGCAGCGCCGGAGTGGTGGAGTGACTGGTGATCAGGCAGTCGACGTCGGCGGCGTCCAGCGCGGCGATCTGCAGGGCACCGCGCGCCGCGCGCTCGCCGTAGGCCTGCACGGCCTCCCAGGCCGGCGCGGTGCGCTCCTGGACGGTCTGCGGCGCGGGTACCGCCTCGAGGGCGGCGATCACGCGGTCCACGTCCTGCTCGGTGAACCCGTCGCGTGCCAGCGCCTCTTGAGCCCGCCCGACGCCGAACGCCCGCAGGCCCCCGCCGTCGCCCGGCGCCACGGCGGTCTCCAGCGGGAGCATCCATCCGCGGGTCTCGATGCCCGTACTGGCCGCGATGCCGTCGACGCGCGGCGCCCACGCCGCGTGCGGGTGCCGGTCGCGCACCTCCGCCACGATCTGGCTGGTCTTCACTGCGTGCTCGCCGTGTATCACGGCAGGAGGACAGAGGTAAGCGGCCATGGTGGGCACCTTTCCAGGGGGAAATAGGAGGAACGTCGCCAGTGGTGTGCCGGGCGCCACTTCGGGACTCAACGCCCAAGGCAATGCCGGCTGGCTCCACTTCGGGGGTCGGTAGCCGCTTCGAGAATGGACGCTAAAGGGACATTTGCGCTGTGATGCAGACAACTTGGTCGGCGCTTTGGGTACGTGACACCGCACACACCGCTGGGGCAGGGGTCCGGAGTGGCTGCACGGTTCTGGCCTGACTTGCCGTCAGCCGGTGAGGGCCGAGGGGGACGCCTACGACGCTCGGACGCGCCGGGCGCCGGGCACGCCATGGCCCTGGTCCTGGCGGTGCACCTCGATGTCACCGTCCGCGGGCGTCCCGCGGGCACGGCCCACGGCAGCGGGGTGGCGGGGTGGCGGTCGCCGAGGGCGGAGCGGTAGCGCTCCGGGAGAGCGGTGTCCGGTCAGCATCGCCGCGCCGCGCTCAACGGCCGTGGCTTCCGCGCCCGGCGCGATCAGTGTGCCGGTCGGCTTCCTGTTCCGGCGCCGAGGTCGAGCACACGCGGGCCGGGACGTGCGGTCCGGGCGCCCAATGCACCGCGTCCCGCGCGTAGTCCGGACGGTGCTCGCGTACGCGGCGGCCGCCCGCTCGAACGATGAAGCGTGCAGGAGCTGTTCGCCCCGGTCCACGCGGTCACGCCGTCGATGCCGCCGGCGGCCGGCCGGGCCGCCTCACCACTCGGTCATGTCGAGGTGGGCCCCTTCGCGGAGTCGGGGTGTCGGTAGGACCACCCCTGATCCGGGGTCCACGCCCAGCGACGATGAGCGGCGAGGGCGGCAGCATTCATCTCACCGGCAACCGACCGACACAGGCCCTGCCACACGGGCCCAGGGGGACATCCATGAACGAAACCGACGCCAGGCGACTGACGGGCCTCGCGGGCATCGCCACCGCGGCCGCTCTCATCGTCGAAGTACCCCTGTACTTCGTCTACTCCGGCCCGCCACCGGACTCGAACGTCCTGGCCAGGCTGCTGATCGGCATCCTTGCGCTGGCGTTTCTGATCGTGTTCGTCACCGCTTTCCGTGAACTCGTCAAGAGGGCGAGCCCCGCCCACGAATGGGTCGGCACGATGATCTTCGCCGCCGGACTGGTCTATTCGACGATCACCTTGGTCTCCAGCGGGCTGGAAGCCGGCGCGGTCATCGCCACCGACCACCCGATCGACCCGACCATCGCGGTCGAAGGCACCTACATCCTCTACGGGTCGATCGGGCGCCTCGTGCTCGCGCTCTTCCTGACCGCCGTGGGTTACGGAATCTCCCGTACGAACCTGCTCCCTCGGTGGACCGGCCGTTCCGCCTTCGTACTCGCGGGGCTCAACCTCGCCTTCGTGCCGTCCCTGTTCTTCGGCAACACCCCCGCGCACTTCTACGCGGCGAACGGCTGGGGCACCACCGCCCTGATGGGCGCGATCCTCAGCTACTGGCTGCTCGCCCTGGGCATCTCCGTCTACCGCAGCGCGGCGCGACGGCCGCTCCGCTGACCCCGGACCGCCGGTTCACGGCCGCACCAGCACCTTCAGCGCCTCGCGCCTGTCCTTGACTTCTTCCCCCGCCTAAAGGCGGGGGATTCCAGCGGTCGCCCGCTGGGGTTCCTGCTTCACCGACGACCGCCCCGTCCGGGAGGACTCCCGTTGAGGTCTTACACCGTCTCCACAGGCAGACGCCGCCAGCCCGGCGGCCAGGATGTTGCGTGCCGCGTTCACGTCGCGGTCATGCACGGCGCCGCAGTCGCACGTCCACTCGCGGACGTTCAGCGGCAGCTTCCCGCGGACCGTGCCGCAGACCCCGCACAGCTTGCTGGACGGGAACCAGCGGTCGATCACGACGAGTTCGCGCCCGTACCAGGCGCACTTGTACTCCAGCATGGAGCGAATTTCCGTCCAGGCCGCATCCGAGATGGCTCGCGCGAGCTTGCCGTTCTTCAGCAGGTTGCGGACGGTGAGGTCCTCGATCACGACCGTTTGGTTCTCACGGACGAGCCGAGTGGACAGCTTGTGCAGGAAGTCGCGGCGCCGGTCGGCGATCCGCGCGTGGATCTTGGCGACGCGACGCCGGGCTTTCTCCCGGTTGGCCGAGCCCTTCGCCTTCCGCGACAGCCCCCGCTGTACGCGGGCGAGGCGGGCGCGGTCGCGGCGTTCGTGCTTCGGGTTGGTGATCTTCTCGCCGGTGGACAGGGTCACCAGGGAGGTGATCCCGGCGTCGATGCCGACGGCCTGAGTGGTGGCGGGGGCCGGGGTGATGGTGTCCTCGCACAGCAGGGACACGAACCAGCGTCCTGCCGCGTCGCGGGACACGGTCGCCGTGGTCGGCTCCGCACCCACGGGCAGCGGGCGCGACCAGCGGATGTCCAGCGGCTGGGCCATCTTGGCCAGAGTCAGTCGCCCGTCACGCCACTTGAAGGCGCTGCGGGTGTACTCGGCCGACGCGCGGGACTTCTTCCGGCTCTTGTAGCGCGGGTACTTCGCTTGCTTGGCGAAGAAGTTGGCGAACGCGGTCTGAAGGTGGCGCAGCGCCTGCTGAAGAGGGACGGAGGACACCTCCGCCAGGAAGGCCAGTTCCTCGGTCTTCTTCCACTTCGTCAGCGCAGCGGAGGACTGCACGTAGGAGAGGCGGCGCTGCTCGCCGTACCAGGCCCGTGTGCGCTCCTCCAACGCCTTGTTGTACACGAGGCGGACACAGCCGAACGTGCGGGACAGCTCTGCTGCCTGCTCGTTCGTGGGGTAAAAGCGGTACTTGAACGCCCGCTTGACCTGCTGCGCCATGCCTCACATTCTATCAGTTTCCGTGTGAAAGCCGGGTTCGGCCGGTGGCCATAGACGCCGAATCGCCCCGTCGGCGATTCGCCTTTCCCTGCCCCGCTGCGAGCCGGTCACGGCGGCCGTGCCGTCAGCGGCTCTCCGCCACGGCGACGCGCCCTGAGCGCAAGGATGTCCACCTCCGCGCCGGGCTGCCGAGCGTTTGTGCGAGGGCGAGGAGGTCGTCGTCCGACACCACTCGCAGGCCGTACTCCGCGAGCAGCGCGGCCATCCGCCGGGGCCTCCACAGCGAGCGCCACGGTTCGCCCGAGGTGACGGAACCGCCGAGCACGCGTGCCAGCAGCCGCCCCGCGGCCGCCCTCGCCGACGGCGCCTGATAGTTCACGACGAGTGCGCTGCCCGGAACCGTCCGGGCGGCGAGCGCGGTGACCGTGGCGTGCACCTCGTCGCGGGTGAGGTAGGGGACGACGCCCTCCCACAGCCATGTCGTCGGCGCGGACGGGTCGTGCCCCGCGGCGTCCAGCGCCGCGCCGAGATCGTCGACGGCGAAATCGACCGGCGTGAACCGCACGGAACGGGCGACGGCCGCCGGCCCGGCAGCGACGGGACCGTCCTTGTCCGGCCCTCGCCGCGCCGGCGCGGCCTCGGCGAGGCGGGCACGCTTGTCCTGCTGGGAGGCCGGATGATCGACCTCCCACACATCCGTCCCCGCGAGTCCGGGCAGACGCCACGCGCGCGTGTCCAGGCCGGCACCGAGGATCACGAGCTGGCCGGTCATGCGGGCGCGCAGTGCCTCGTCGATCGCGACCGTCCGCGGCACGACCACCTCGGCGCACGCCCGCACACTCTCGTAAGCGAGGCGCTCCTGCCGGCCCTCCGGTGGAATCTTCGCGCGCACGTCGTCCACCGTCTCGCGTTCCGCGACGCGCAGCAGCCCCACCGCCACCGGATCCGCGAAGTGGTCCGTGGCAGCCCTCCCGTGCGCGGCCGCGCGCCCCTGGCAGACCAGCACCGCCGTCCGGCTCGCCGCACGCCCGCTCCCGCTCCCGCTCCCGCTCATGGAGCCATATTCAACACCGGCGAGTCCATGCGCCACAGCCTCAGGACCGGCAGTCCGGTGTTCACGGTGCGGGGGGGGCCGGAGACATCCGTGGCGCACCGCTCGGCCGGGCCGGAGCGGTGCGCCACATCCGCTGTCAGTTCCAGCGGACGGCGTGGAACAGACTCGCGTCCTCGGGGTCGTCGATGCCGCACTCGCCGACGGTGGTGCCGCCGGTGCTGACCGAGGCCGGCGCGCACGCGTTCTTGCTGTTGGCGGGGGCGCCGAGCGAGGTCACGGTGCCGTCGGAACCCCACTGCGCGGCGCGCGGACCGAGTCCGCCGTGCGTGGATTCTCCGACGACGGCTCCGAGACCGTTGACGGCGTGGGCCTCGCCGCCGTCGTCGCCGCCGAGCGCCGGGAGCGCGGTGACCGTCCCGTCGGCCTTCCACCGTACGGGGGTCCGCCGGGTCGGTCCCATCGGAGTGCTGACGCCGGACATGCCGACGATCTCACCGTTGTCGTTGATGCCGTTGGCCCGTCCGGCGGTGTCCCCGGGCAACGCGGGCAGCTCCTGCACCGTGCCGTCCGCGTTCCATCGCACCGGGCGCGGGCGGAGGTTGGGGCTGAAGGAGACGCCGACGGCCACGCCGGAGGCGTTGACCCCCAGGGCCCAGGCTTGTCTGTCGCCGGGCAGCGCGGGCAGGACGGCCCTGCTGCCGTCGGGGTTCCAGCGCGCGGCCCGGGTGAGGCCGCTGCTCGCGTCGTAGGTCTCACCGACGATCACTCCGTTGCCGCTGACCGCCCGCGCCACCCCGCCCTTGCCACCCGGTGGTGCTCCGAGATCGGTGACCGTTCCGTCGGTGTTCCAGCGCACCGGCACCTTGCCGTTGGAGCCGGTCGCGTCGCCGACGATGACACCTGCGTCGTTGACGGCGAACGCCTGACTTCCGGTGCTGTCCTGAGGGCTGGTCAACCGGGTGATCGTGCCTTGCGCGTTCCATCGGGTGGCGTAGGTGGCGGCGGAGACACGGGCCCAGCCGACCGTAAGGCCCGCGCTGTTGACGCCGGCGGCGCTGCTCTGCGTCCCGCCGGAGAGGGTGCCGAGGTCGGTCGTGGCCGCGGACGCGGGCGTGACCAGCGCGGTGACCGTGGTCGCGGCCAGGCCGGCGCCCCACGCGAGCTGTCGGAAAGGTCTCATGGCCGCGAGCCTGATCGACGCCGTTCCCGGCCGACAACAGGATCTTGCGTCAGATTCCAGGCGCGCGAGGAAGGGCGGCCGGTCACAACGGGGGCAGGGTCCCGTCGGCGATTTCGGGTCCGGGCGCATGGAATGGGGAGGCGGAAGCACTCGCAAGAGCATGGAGTGCGTGATCTACCAGGAGAAGACCGGCGAGGGCGAGCCCATCGACTGCGGACAGGCGGACGGCGGCTGCGAGGCCGCCCTGGACCGGCTGGCCGTGCTGAAGCCGGATGAGTTCGCCTGGGTTCGTATGGACGAGCCCAGCGAGAAGGAGCTGCGGAGGCTGAGCGAGTATCTGCCGCTGCACCCTCTGGCCATCGAGGACGCGGTGCAGGCCCGACAGCGGCCCAAGCAGGAGCGGTACGGCGACGTGCTGGCGGTCGCGGTGAAGACGTTGTGGTTCGTCGAACGCACCGCGGACGTGGAGACCGGCGAGGTGATGATCTTCCTCGGTCCGTCCTTCGCGCTGACCGTACGGCACGGTGCGGACGACCCCACGGTGGAGGCCGCGCGGCGGCTCGCGGAGCAGCCTGAAATGGCCCGGCTCGGACCCGTCGGCGTCCTGCACTCGGTCACCGATGTGATCGTCGACGCCTACGCCCAGGCCGCCGTGCAAGTGCGCACGGACCTGACGGAACTGGAGCGGTGCGTGTTCTCGCCCGCCCGCGACGACCTGACCGAACAGATCTACTCGCTCAAGCGTGAGGTGGTGGAGTTCCGCGACGCCGTCCAGCCGCTGGTGCCGGTCATGGAGCCCTTCACCACGCCGCGGGACGGCTGGCCGAGGCAGGTCGTGCCGTACTTCCGCGACGTCACCGATCACCTCGCCCGCACCGACGCCGAGGTCCGCGCCCTGGACGACCTGCTCGGCTCCGTCCTGGACGCCCATCTCGCGAAGGTGGGCACCTGGCAGAACGACGACATGCGCCGCATCAGCGCGTGGGCGGCCATCTTCGCCGTTCCCACCATGGTCGCCGGCATCTACGGCATGAACTTCGCCCACATGCCCGAACTCGACTGGCGCTACGGCTACCCGTGCGCGCTCGGCGTGATGGTGGTCGGGGCGGGACTGCTGTTCCGGGTCTTCCGCCGCAACGGCTGGCTGTGACGGCGACCGGCACCGGGCGCCGGGCGCCGCGCGCTGTCCTCCCGGCCGGCACATGCGGCGCAGACGGTTCGCGGGAGCCGGGTCAGGGCCGTTCTCACGTCCCGCCCCAGTCGTTCTACTGGGGCGGGCGTCCGGAGACGGCACCGCCGGGGTCGTCGAGCAGAGCGATGCGGGCCGTGACGCGTTTGCCGACCGGCTCCCGCTGCGCCTCGAAGCCCTGGGCGACGGCCATGACGATCTCCAGGCCGTGCTGGCCCACCCGGTCGGCGTCGGCGGCCCTGGCCATGGGCAGCTCCGGGTCGGAGTCCCACACCATGACCTCGACCGTGTCGCCGGTGACGCGCAGGTCGAGCAGTACCGGACCGGGGGCGTACTTCCGGGCGTTGGTGACCAACTCGCTGACCACCAACTGGGCCAGATCCATGGCGCGCTGGGAGACGGGGATCCCGTGCTCGGTCTGGACACGGGTGAGGAAGCCGACGGCCAGATGGCGGGCCTGAGCGATGTCCGTTCCGTCGCCGTCCAGGGCGACCGTGGTCTGTACGGCCCACTCGCCCGGCGTGATGCCGTCCTCGCCCACAGGCAATGATTCCATCGCGGCCACCTTCTGCACCCCGTTTGTCCCTCGCGCGTATACCCGCGTCGACAAGGGTGACGCCGGATACCCCTGTGTCGGATCCGTCTCACCGTCACCTCAGCCGTCCAAGACCGGCCACCACCCGCCGCGAACACCCCGGCATGGAGCGCCGGTACCGGGGATACCTGCTGTTCATGATGCTGTTGGCAGGGTTGCGTAGGACTGATCGGCGGCTGACCCAGCGAATCGCCGCGTGCGCCACACCGGGTGTGCACCGGACGCTGTCGGCGGTGGAGGAGTGCGCGGAGAACACCAAGCTGTGGTGCGGCGCCGCGGCCGTCATGGCCGCCGCGGGGGGCCGGCGCGGGCGCCGCGCCGCCGGGTCCGGTCTGGCGGCGCTGATCGTGGCGCAGTTGGTCTCCAACGGGTTGTGCAAACAGCTGTCGGACCGGCCTCGGCCACCGAAGGAATGGATTCCGCACGACGAGGTGGAGGACCGGCCCGAGTCCTCCTCGTTCCCCTCCGGACACACCGCGGCTGCCGCGGCGTTCACGGCCGCCGTCCTTCCGGCATTCCCGCCGGCGGGCTTCCTGTGTACGGTTCCCGCCGCCCTGGTGGCGTTCGAGCGCGTGCAGAGCGGGGCCCACTATCCCAGTGACGTCGCAGCCGGAGCCGCGATCGGCCTGGCCGCCGCCTGGTTCGTCCGTCGCAGCCCCCGGTTGGCGGTGCGGTGGCTGCTGCCGTAGCCGCCTCCTGCCGGGAGCCGCCGGCGGCCCGTGTCGTGCCTGCCGACCCGCGTGCGCGGCAACCCAGCGAATCAGGTGCCCTGAACTGGCCCGTTCGGGGTACCCGCGCGCTCACCGGGGGCGCCGCGGTGCGCTTTCCGGAGGACGGAACCAGTACGGAGGAGGTGATCGCCTTGTCGTCCAGTACGCAGCCGCGTCAGGGCCCGGGCCATGAGACGGCGGGGTCCGAGCCCGTGGGTGAACTCGTGCAGCGCGCCTCGCAGCAGTTGACGGAACTGGTGCGTGGCGAACTGCGGTTGGCCCAGGCGGAGATGAAGGAGAAGGGCAGGAAGTACGGCAAGGGCGGCGGGCTGTTCGGCGGCGCCGGCCTGGTCGGGTTCCTGATGCTTCAGGCCATGGTGGCCACCGCGATCGCCGGGCTGGCGGTGGCGCTGCCGGTGTGGGCAGCGGGCCTCATCGTGACCGCGGTCCTCGCGGTGATCGTGGCGGTGATGGCGCTGACCGGGAAGAAGGAGTTCGCCGAGGCCGCGCCGCCCGCGCCCGAGGCGACGATCGAGAACGTGAAGGCCGACGTGGCCGAGATCAAGGAGAGTGCGCACCGATGACCCAGCCGCCTCACGACGAGCCGACCGCCGAGACCCCCGAGGAACTGCGCGAGCAGGTGGAGCACACTCGCCAGGAACTCGGAGACACGGTGGAGGCGCTCGCGGCCAAGACGGACGTGAAGGCCCGTACCAAGGAGAAGGCCGCGGAGGTCAAGGACCAAGCGGCCGTCAAGGCGGGCGAGTTGAAGGAGCAGGCGGTGCTCAGGGCCGAGCAGGCCAGGACCGCGGCCGCCCAGGCGGTGTCACGGGTGCAGGACAAGCTGCCCGACCCGGTCAGGGAACAGGCCGCGCAGGTGGCCGGGCAGGCACGGTTGAAGGCCGCCCAGGCCGGCCAGGTCTGGGACGAGAAGGTGCCCGAGCCGGTGCGGGCCAGGACGGTCCAGGGCGCGCGGATGGCGCGGGACAACCGCGGTCTGGTGCTCGCCGCCGCGGGAGCGGTTGCCGTGGTGTGGCTGATGTGCCGTCGGAAGGGGTGACGCGGTGAAGGCATCCAAGATCGCCTACAAGCCGGTCGGTCTCACGCTGGGCGCCGTCAGCGGCATGCTGGCCGGTGGCCTGTTCAAACAGGCGTGGAAAGTGCTCGGTCATGACGAGGACGCCCCTGACGCCACGGACGAGGACCGCGGCTGGAGCGAGGTCCTGCTCGCCGCGACGCTGCAGGGTGCGATCTTCGCGGGCGTCAAGGCTGCCGTGGACCGTGCGGGCGCGGTCGCCACTCGCCGGCTGACCGGTGCCTGGCCGGGATGAACCGCATCGAGGAGGCGGGGCCGGTGAGTTGTGCCGGCCCCGCCTTCCCCACTTCTGAGCAGGCCTCGCCCGGTCGCGACGGCCCCGTGCGTGGGCCCGCGCCGGAGCGGCGTCCGAAGCTGCCGGACGGAATCAGGAGAACCTGAGCGACCAGCGTTGCGAGGGGCCTCCGGTGCAGGTCGCGGTCGAGACGCGGTCGTTCGCCATGCGCGCGAGGCACTTTCGGCTGACCATGTTCCTGATCAGCGCGGGCTTGGTCTCGTCGATCTGCCAGAGTGCCGCGTCGTCGGCGGCGGCGCAGGGCTTCATGGTCAGCTGGTCGTTGCGCAACGTGAGGCACAGCCTGGTCGCCTGCTGGCGCAACGCGGTGTACTCGTAGTCGTCGTTCCAGTACCACCTCTGGTAAGAGGTGCCGTTGCAGTTGAAGACGTACGGGCCGTAGTCGGCCCGGAAGTCCAGGCACGGACGGTCCGTGGCCTGGTTCACGAAGTTGGACAGCACCGGCGTGGCGTTCGCCGGTGCACCACTCAGGCTGACCGCGAGCACCGCGCCCGCTCCCGCGGCCGCCAGCTTTGTCAAAAGCATGAGTCCCCCTTTGCTACCGACACTTCTGAGGGATGGTAGGCGTCGCCGTGGTCACGGACCCTCATCTACGCGGAATCGGCACTCGTTCAGGCGGCGCGCCAGGCGTTCGCGGCACTTCCCGCCGGGACGTGCCCCGTCCCGGCGCACCCGTGCGCCCGCCGGGAGATGCGGTCGGGCCGGCGCCCCGCGATGGTGGAAGCGCTGAGCACCACCACCGGGACACGATGAGGAATGTGCGCATGGACAAGTCGAAGCTCACCGAACTGACCGCCCGCCGCCAGGCCGAACGCGCGGACGGCGGTGGTCTCGCCGCGGACGACATCGGACGGATTTTCGACATTCTCTTCGGCACGGTGGAGCACGCGGGGACGATCGCCGAGGCGCTCAAGGCCCATGAGACGGTCACCCTGGGCAGCTTCGGCAGCTTTCACGTCGCCGACGGCGCGGCCTCGTTCCGGCCGGGCAAGGCGCTCACCGAGTACTTGCAGGATCGGACCGGATGAGGACGAGCCGCGCAGGGGTGGTCTCCCGGGCACGGTACCCCGCGGATCCGTCATGGGGCGGCTGACCCTGCGGGCCACGGGTCCGGCCCGCCCCGAGGCGGTCTGGCGGCGCTACGCGTGCGTCGACCAGTGGGCGTCGTGGTCGCCGCAGATCAGGGCTGTGCACACCGCCGGCCGGAGGCTGACCGCCGGCATGAGCGGGACGGTGGAGTCGGTGGTGGGCCTCCGTGTCGCCTTCGTCGTCGATTCCGTCGACGACGACCACCGCACCTGGACCTGGCGGGTCCGGCTGGGAGCGGCCGGGCTCCGCCTGCGTCACGACGTGCGGGGGCACGCGCACGGCAGCACGACGAGCCTGACGATGCACGGCCCGTGGCTGGTCGTGCTGGGCTATGCCCCACTCGCTCGACTGGCCCTGCGCCGCCTGGTGCGGCCTTGACCCCGGACGCCGGAACGCACGCCGCCGCTTCCCCCGGACGGACGAAGCGGCGCGGACCCGACCGTCTCGAGCGGGTAAGGGAGCCGGGGCGGCGCCGTCCGTCTCCGCCTATGGGAACGAGGGCCGGCAGTGCGTGAGATCTTCGTCGCGGCCGGGCGCCGCCCTGGCACCGACGCACCGCTGCGCGGGCGGGTCGCGGTCGTGACCGGGGCCGCGCGGGGAGTGGGTGAGGCCCTGGCGCGGCGCCTTTCCGACGCCGGGATGAGCGTGGCCCTGCTCGGGCGCGAGGCGGAGACTCTTCACCGGGCGGCCGGCTCCTTGCCGAACCGGACGATCTGCGTCGAGGCCGATGTCACCGACCGTGCCGCGCTCGAGAGCGCCGCCGGCCGGGTGGAGCGGGAGCTGGGCCCGGCGAGCGTGGTCGTGGCCAACGCCGGTATCGCGGCCGGTGGCCCGTTCGCCGACACTCCGGCGGAGCTGTGGCAGCGGGTCGTCGACGTCAATCTCGTCGGCGCCGCCAACACCGCCAGAGCCTTCCTCGTTCAATTGGCGCGCACCCGGGGCTACTTCCTCCAGATCGCCTCCACGGCCGCCTTCGGCTCCGCTCCCATGATGAGCGCCTACTGCGCCTCCAAGGCCGGTGCGGAATCGTTCGCCCTGGCGCTGCGCGGCGAGGTCGGACCCGATCACATCGGCGTGGGTGTCGCCTACCTGCACTGGACCGGCACCGACATGGTCGCCGGTATCGACGAGCACCCCGTCCTGAGTGCCCTGCGCCGCAACCAGCCCCGCTTCGCGCGCCGCGTCCACACTCCCGACCAGGTCGCCGACCGGCTCGCCTCCGGCATCGCCCGTCGCGCCCACTCCGTCTACGCCCCGCCGTGGCTGCGCTGGTGCCAGCCGCTGCGGCCGCTCTTCCCGGCAGTCGTCGCCCGGATCACCCGACGCGAGCTGCGACGCCACTCCCCCTCCGAGCTGGCGGCCGATCTCGGCGTCCTGGGCGCCGGTGGCCGCGCCGACTGGGACGCCTACCGGTCCACCGACCGCCCACCCGGTCAGCCGTAGGGCCGCGCGCGGCCGGGTCACCGGTCATACCGGCGCGCCGGACGGCCGGGCAGCGGGCAGCTGGTGCGGCCGGACACCAATGTCATGACCTCGCCCAGTCGCCGGCCCCGCGTTTGCGGGGACCGCACCAGGTGACCCGGAGCAGCGCCGCGTCGAGCGGCGCACCGAGGATCGCCGGATGGGATGGGCTCCGCGCCATGAGCGATGAAGGACGACGCAGGGGCAGACGGCCGACCCTGCGGCTGCGGGAGACGGCGGCCGAGGTGTTCGGCTGGGACGAGCTGCGTCCGGAGCAGCTCACCGCCATGCGGTGGGTGCTGGAGGGGCGGGACGCCCTCGTCGTCATGCCGACCGGATCCGGCAAGTCCGCCGTGTACCAGGTTCCCGCTCTGCTGCTGCCCCGGCCGGTGGTGGTCGTGTCGCCCCTGCTCGCGCTGCAGCGGGACCAGATAGCCGGGCTGCCCGGTGGCGAGAGCGGTCCGGGCGCCGTAGCCGTGAACTCCGACCTCAGCGCGGGCGAGGCCGACGCCGCCTGGGAAGCGATCCGGGACGGCGCCGTGCGGTACGTCTACCTGTCCCCGGAGCAACTGGCCAACGACCAGGTCGTGCGGCGGCTGGCCGAGGTGCGCCCCAGCCTCTTCGTGGTGGACGAGGCCCAGTGCGTGTCGTCCTGGGGGCATGACTTCCGGCCCGACTACCTGCGTCTCGGCCAGGCGGCACGGCGTCTGGGCCGGCCGCCCGTGCTCGCGCTCACCGCGACCGCCGCCCCTCCGGTACGGCAGGACATCGTCGAACGGCTGGACATGGACCGGCCGCGGCAGCTCGTCACCGGTTTCGACCGCCCCAACATCAGACTCGAGGCACGCCGCCATCTGGACGACGCCGAGCGCCGGCGCGTGGTCGTCGAGGAGGCGGCCGCCGCTCCGAAGCCGGGCATCGTCTACGCGGCGACACGGAAGGACAGCGAGTCGTACGCCGCGGAGCTGGCCTCGCTCGGGTTCGCCGCCGAGGCGTACCACGCGGGCCTGCGCGCCGCCGAACGCCGGAGCGTGCACGAGGCGTTCCTGGCGGGCGACTCGGATGTCGTGGTGGCCACCTCGGCCTTCGGCATGGGCATCGACAAGGAGAACGTCCGGTTCGTGCTGCACGCCTCCCTCCCCGGCTCCCTGGACGCCTACTACCAGGAGATCGGGCGCTGCGGCCGCGACGGACGGCCCGCCCTCGCCGTACTGCACTACCGGGCCGAGGACACGGGGATGCAGGCGTACTTCAGCAGCCGCACGGTCAGGCCGGAATCCGTGGGCGCGGTCGCGCGGGCGGTCCACGACAGCTCCGGTGACCCCCGGGGCCTCGATGAACTGCGCCGTGACGTCGGCATGTCCCGCACCCGGGTCACCACGGCCGTGAACCTGCTGGAGGAGGCGGGTGCCGTGGTCACGGACGGCTCGGGCGCCATCCGGCCGGCGTCCGGCATGAAGCCTTCGAGCGCGGTGCGCCGGGCCGCGGACAGCGCGGAGGCCCACAAGCGGATGGACCGGTCGAGGGTGGACATGGCCCGGGCGTACGCCGAGGCGACCGGCTGCCGGCGGCGCTTCCTCCTCGGCTACTTCGGCGAGCAGTACGAGTCGGCGTGCGGCAACTGCGACGTGTGCGACGAGCAGGAGTCCGGTGGCGATGGCGGAGCGCGTGCCGAGCGGCCGTCGCACGCCGGCGCGTATCCGGCCGGCGCCCCGGTGCGGCACGCCCAGTGGGGCCGCGGCACCGTGCTGAGCGAGGACGGGGACCGCATCACCGTGCTCTTCGACGAGGTCGGCTACCGGACGCTCTCCCTGGACGCCCTGGCCGGCCGGGAACAGCTGCTCACGGTGGTGGGTGAGCCCGGCGAGCAGTGACCGACGGCCGGGTGGCGCTCTTCCGCGGCCGGCCGAGACTGCCTCGGGTGGCAGGAGTGCGGGGCGGTGAACAGCTCCCGGGCCCCGACGAGGTCGAGCAGCCGGTCGACGGCTGGGCCGACGGCACGGATCGTGATCGTCTTGCCCTGGCGGAGGGCATGCTGCCGCAGCTCCAACAGGACGCTGAGGCCTGCACAGTCGCAGAAGCCGAGCCTGCTCAGGTCCAGGTCGAGGCCGCAGGCCGAGTCGGCGAGCGCGGTGTGCAACTGACGGTGCAGATACCGGCCGGCGTTGAGGTCGAGTTCCCCGCGGACCGTCACCCGGGTGCGGCATCCGCTCGACGCGTAGGTGGCGACCACCAGGCCGGGCGGCACCGGACCACGGGCGTCGTCCGCGCCCGCCGAGGTGCAGCCCCGCGTCATGAGGGGCTTTCCGTGATGGGCCGGCTCGTACATGGCTCCCTCCGTCATCCGTTCGACGCGTTGCTCGAGATCCAAAGTACGCCAATCGATGCCTGAAAAAAAGTACGTGTTTTTGGATGCGTGAAGCATCGCACCGTAAACTCGAAACATGGATGGAGTGCCCGAGCCACACAGCGGATGGACGTTCCTGACGAACCATGCCCGCGTACTGGCCGCCATCGCGGACAACCACAACGCCCGCATCCGCGACATCGCCGCCCACTGCCGGCTCACCGAGCGCGCGGTGCAGAAGATCATCACCGACCTGGAGCAGGACGGATACCTCTCCCACACCCGGCAGGGACGCAGCAACACCTACCGGATCGACCCGACCAGGGTCCTGCGCCACCCGGCGGAGGCCGGGATCGGGCTGACCGTGGCCTCGCTGCTGTCGCTGCTCGCCCAGGACGAAGCGGACCGAACGGTGAACACCGACTAGACGGGTTCACTCGGACCACGCGGGAACGGTCCCGGAGGTGACAGCCGTGCGCGCTTCGCTGATACAGCTGTCCGTGGACTCGTCGGACTCCGCCGACGAGCGCCGCCACAGAGCAGCTTCCCTGGCCGGCGGCCGCAAGGGTGACGATCTGGTGGTGCTGCCGGAGCTGTGGGCGGCCGGCGCCTGGTCGTACGACGGCTGGGATGCGGCGGACACAGCGTGGTCGTCGACCCGTGGGGAACCGTCCTCGGTGCGGCAGGCACCGAGGAGGAGACACTGACGGTGGACTTCGACATGGCCCGGGTCGCCGGGGTCCGCTCCGAACTCCCCGTCCTGCGCGATCGCGTCCTGGGTATCGGGGCCTCCGAAAGGCCTCCGAATCCGCTGACGGGCCGCGGACGGGGTACCGTCGACGGACCGGCGTCGACCGGGCGTGGCCGATCAGGGCGGGGTCCAATTCGGCCATTGCGGCGGCGCGTTACTCACAGGGCGGAGGCCGGAATCACCGGGATGGCCGTCCGGCGCGTCCACACCTTTCTGCCAAGTTTCCTGTGACGGCCGCAGAGCTGCGGGCCCTGACGTTAGGTTTCCCGTCCGAGACCGCCCGAGAGCGCCCAGAAGGGCGACTCCACCGGAAGGAACGGGATTTGCGCACTCGGTACCCCCTCTTCGTGATGCTCGCCGCCGCTGGGCTCGTCGCGAGCGGCCCCACCGCCGTGGCCGTCGAGAAGGACGCGGGGCCCGCGGCCCGTCCGTGCGGACCGCTGCGGCTGACGAGTTCACTGCCGGAGCCTCCCGCGGGCATGGCGGTCCAGCAGGACGTCTCGGTCGGAGCGGACTGCGCCCCGCGGCTCGGCGCGGTGCGGCTGATGCCGGTGGACCGGGCCAGGAAGGGCATCCCGGAGGGACGACGGCCCACCGCGGCCATCACGACGGACGGCTCCCACCACGTGTCGAGCTGGAACGAGATGTACGACTGCTGCAACATCCGGATGACCGGTCTGTACACGACGTCCGACTGGACCACCGGCGGCAGCCGGGTCGTCGGCGCCGCCACCGATGCCACCGAGCAGCACAACCGGGAGCCCTGGAACGCCGGTTGGTCCGCGGCATCGGCGGCGCACGGCACCGACTGCACCGCCGGCTGCGCGGACTCCCGCTCCGAGGCGCACGCGGACTTCACCTACCGGGGCATCTTCGACGCGACCGGGAACTGGTACGCCAACAGCCACCACTCGTACGTGGACCTCCATGCCGACGGCACCGTCACCTGCCGATTCGACGTGGTGCTGCGGCACACCTTCGTCGGCTGGAACTGGCGGCACGGCTGCGCCTGACCCGCCACGAGCGCCTCACGCGGCCGTGGTGTCAGCGGTGGCTCGGCACGTCGGCACAGTTCATGCCGGGCGCACGTCTCGCGCCGCGCACGCGTCGATGGCGGGATGCACGAGCCGGAACTAGGATCGGTCGCGGCGCGCACCCAGCGCCGTCAGCGACTGCCCCCGGCCTGCCGCTCCGCAGGAGGTCCGCCATGGCGACGCTGCTGTCCGTCAACATCGGCAAGCCCGAAGACGTCTCCTGGCAGGGCAGAACCGTTCACACCGGGGCCTGGAAATCCGCCGTTCAGGGGCCGCGAATGGTTCGGCGGCTGAACATCGAGGGTGACGGCCAAGGGGACCTGGCGGGTCACGGTGGCGAGATGCGCGCCGTACTCGTCTACCAGCTGGAGTCCTACCGGTACTGGCGGGACGAGCTCGGCCGTGACGACCTGGTCTTCGGCATGTTCGGGGAGAACTTCACCGTCGACGGTCTGCCCGACCGTGAAGTGTGCATCGGCGACCGGTATCGCATCGGCGAAGCCGAGTTCGAAGTCACCCAGCCTCGTGTCACCTGCTATCGAGTCGGCATGCGCCTGGGTGAACCCGCCATGGCCGCCCTCCTGGTCGCCCACCACCGTCCCGGCTTCTACCTGCGAGTGATCACCGAGGGGCACGTCCAGGCCGGTGACGACATCCTGCTCGTCCGCAGGGGCCCGGAGGAACTCAGCGTCGCCGACACCGACGCGCTGCTCTACCTCCCCGACCGTGATCCCGCGAAGCTGCGCAGGGCACTGAACATCCCCGCGCTGAGTCCCGGATGGCAGCAGTCCTTCCGCGAACTCGCCGACGCCCCGCCACCCGGGCGGCAACCGGGCGAGCACGCCGGTGCGCAGCATCCCGCGGAGGACCCGGGGTGGCCCGGCTTCAAGCTCCTGCGCGTGGCCCGTATCGTGCCCGAGACCCCCGCCATCTCCTCGGTCTACCTCGACAGCGCTGACGGCACTCCCCTGCCCCGGGCCCGCGCGGGCCAGTATCTATCCGTCCGGGTCCCGATCGGCGATGCCGGACCGGTGGTGCGCAGTTACTCGCTCTCCTCCGCGCCCACGGCCCGCTCCTACCGCATCAGCGTCAAGCACGAGCCGCACGGGAGGCTCAGCGGCTACATCCATGCCGTGCTCCGCCCGGGGGACCTCGTGGAGGTCGCGAGCCCGCGCGGGTCATTCGTGCTCGCACCGAGCACACGGCCGATCGTCCTCGCCTCCGCGGGCATCGGCGCGACCCCTCTGCTGGCCATGCTGCACCAACTCGCCGACGCGACGGATCCACGTGCCGTCTGGTGGATCCACACCGCCCGCGACCGCGCCCACCACGCCTTCGCGGAGGAGACCCACACGCTGCTGGCGCGGCTCCCCGACGCGCGCGAGCATGTCCACTACACCGCGGCCACGGCCTCGCGTCCCGGCGAACCCGGATTCACCCGCGGCCGTCCCACCGCACAGTCACTGGGGGCCATGGGCATCCCCGCCGACGCCGACGCCTACCTGTGCGGACCGCTCGCCTTCATGGACGACCTCAGCGGCTTCCTGCGCGATCACGGCCTGCGAGCCGAGCGCATCCACACCGAGCGGTTCGGCGCCCTGCCCGCCGTCAATCCGGGCGTGACAGCCGCTCCCGCGGTCCGGCCGCACCAGCCGCCCGGACCTGCCGGCACGGGCCCGCTCGTCACCTTCGCGCGCAGCGCGATGAGCACCCCGTGGTCACCGGTCCATGCCTCGCTCCTCGAGCTTGCCGAGGCCTGCGACATCCCCACCCGCTGGTCCTGCCGCACCGGCGTCTGCCACACCTGCGTCACCCACCTCATGGCCGGCGACGTCACGTACACCACCCAGCCTCTGGAACCCCCCGAGGCCGGCACCGTCCTCGTCTGCTGCAGCGCCCCGACCAGTGAGGTGGTCCTCGATCTGTAGCCGGCCGGCGACCGCACCCGGCGCGCACGGCGACTGGTCGGCATGGTGTGCGTGTACCTGATGAAGGAGACGGCGCGGCGCCCGCTCGAGGGCTCGCCGCCCGCGGTGGCGACGGAGCATGAGGCCCAGGAACGCATCAACGCCCGCTTCCCCGCTTCCCCCTGCTGACGCCCGTCAGGACGTGGTTCCGCTGATCGGGTCGGCCGGCCGGCCTGCCTGAAACCAGGACACCGTCACGAAGGCTCACACGTCTCGAGGTGGTCGGCGCGACCGTGCTGGCCGAGGTATCCCTCACCGACCGTCCTGACCGTGAGTGGCGCGAGCGTGGAGCACAGGCCTGCCGAACCGTCCTGGTAGACGACCATCACACTCGCCGGGTCGGCACAGTCGTTGGCGGCTTGCGTGTACCGCCAGCTCTGGTACATCGCTACGCAGGACGGGGCGACCTCAGCCCTCCGGGGCGCGGCCGCGCTCGGCACCGCGAGGAGGGTGGGAAGGGTCAGAGAAGCTGCACATACAGCCGTCAGAATCCCGCCTGGAGACAACTTCCGCGTGCCTTCGCTCCTGGGTTCCATGCCGGGGAGCCTCGCAATGACACGGCACCCGACGCAACGCGTCGGATGTCTTCCGGGCAGCACCGTCTTTCCTTGACGAAGCGCTGTGACCTCGAGGAAGAGCACGCTCCGGTCGCCGTCGGCGGAGAACGCGCTTCAACTACTTCGGCACAGGACGAGGGAGGGGTCCTCGTCTCGGCAGGCAGCGGCCCGCCGTCGGCGGCGGGGCGGTCTGCCGTCTGAAAGAGGTCGTCCTCGCATTTTGACCTGTATGGGCCGCCACCGCACCGGACCACCCTGGGCTGAGCCTCGGCGGCCAGGTGGCGACCTGCGATGCGCACACGCGAACGGTCCGCCAGTCTCCCGAGTGAGTGAGTGATGGCGATGCGGGCAGACCGAGTGGGGAGGGGATAGGGATGGGGTCCCTGCCCAGTTGGTGTGAGAGAGGTGCCGTCCATGGCCGACGAGGCCCTGCTGTTCGTTCTCCCGGAGCGTCATCCGCGTCTGGGTGCGGCCTTGTCCGCGGTCGGCGAGTTGGAGTGTTCCGACAGCCCCGCGGTGCTGGGCTGGCTGCACGCCCACGGGATCCCCGCCTCCTCCGAGCACGTCAGGATCCTGCCCGCCGGAGCCGAGGTGCTCATTCCCGAGGAGGCGGAGCGGCTGCCGGTCCCCCTCAGCGAGGAGGAGACACTGCGGGTCGAGCACGCCTGTGCGCCCCGGTCCGTGACGGACCTGGAGTCCGAGCTGCTGACTTTCCGGGACACCACCCAGGACTGGCAGTCGCTGGTCCACCGCGCCCTCACCGCCGGTATCCCCGCGCCGCGCATCGCGCAGCTCACCGGGCTGGATCCGCGGGACATCGTCCAGGCCGCCGGCGACTGACCGGGCGGCCCGGCACGCAGCACGCGATGACTGGGCCGGCGAGCGGGCCGCCCAGGCACGTCATCCAGGGTCCGTGCGGCCGAACAGGCCCGCGTGGCCCGGGGGCAGCTGCGTGAGGAGGCGGCGCAGCAGGGCGTGGTCCGCCACCTCGGCGAGCGTGGGCAGTACGGCGTCGATCTCGCGTCTGGCCTCGGCGAGGTCCTCGTGGCTGCGGTCGGCCACGGCCTCGACGAACGACGCGGGCGTCAGGGGTTGGCTGGCCGGCTCGCTCGCGGTCAGCAGTGCTCCGCAGCCTCCGGGCAGGAGCGCGGCCAGGTCCGTACGGTCGTCGCCCACCAGGTGGGCGCCGAGGACCTCCAGGACGTTCCGCACGGCCTTGGCCCCCTGCTGGGGTCTGTCGTAGCCGGCGCGTTCGTTGACCTGGGTGAGGAAGGTGTCCAGAGTCCAGTTCATGACGGCCTCCTGTCGTGGTTCCCGCTGTCGTGGTTCTCTTCTCCGCGGCGGCCGGGACGGTCCGGTCGCCGGGTCTTCACGAAGCAGACGGGGCATCACGCGGGTGCGGCGTCGTGGATCATGCGGTGGACGTTGGCGACACTGCCGCATCGCGCCGTCAGCAATTCGGCCTCCGTCCTGGCGAAACCGGTGCCGAGTTCCTCCCGGCACTGCCGACTGAGGCTCTGCCGCACCCGGTTGACCAGGGTGCGCTCCTCCGCATCCGTGTGGCGGGCGGTGACGGAGGCCAACTGCTGCAGCCTCCAGTCCCATTCGACGGAGCCGATCCGGCGTACCTGGAGGAGTGCGAAGAGAACCTTGACGGCTTCCTGGTGCGCGGCCTCGACGTGCTCGACGGTGTCGGCGTCCTCGAAGGACAGCAGGACGGGGTGGACCGAGGCCCTCTCGGCCTCACCGTGCGCGATCATCAGGTGCGCGAAATCGTGGAGCGCGCCCTGGCGGTCGGCCTCCGTGCTGCGCATCAGGCGGAGCAGATCTTCCATCGTCCGGTGATCCTCGAGGATCAGCTCGACGACATCCTGAGTCGGCGTCATGGGATGCGCCTCCTTGTCGGAGTGACTTTCACATCCCGTTACCCGCACCCCAGGCGGGCATGCTCCCTATACCCCGTTTGCCCGATTCTGACTGGTCGGTGCCCCCGCCATGGCCCCGGAAGCCCCGGCACCCCGGCCGGCGAACTGGGCGAGGGCCTCGGCGGACCGGTGGCGGTTGGCCCGCAGGCGGCGGAGGTAGGACCGGGCCATGGGGCCCGGGGGCACCCCGCGGGCGAAGGCCAGCATGTTGCGCTCACCGGCGTTGTAACCCAGGGCGAGGAGTTCGTCCCGGCGGTAGCGGCGCACATGCCGCCGCGGCAGCCGCCGGTCGAGGTCCTTCAGGTGCAGCGCCGCCGCCCGCACGGCGAACGCGGGATCGTCGCGCAGGTCCTTCCACCGGCCCGTCAGGCCGTGCGCCCGCCGGACCTGTTCGAACGTGGCCCGGTGCATGTTGGCGACACCGAAGGAGGCTTCGGGCTTCCACCAGTGCCACAGCCGCTCAAGCAGCGGGTGGTGCGGCTTGTACGCCTCGTTGTGGAGCACGCCCATCAGCAGCAGCGCCGGCACACCGGCCTCCTCGGCGCAGCGCACGACGAGGGCGGCGTAGTCGCCCGGGTCGTACCCGCCCGGCCGCAGCGGCGGTGTCGGGGCGTCGCCCCGGTCGGCCGGCCCGGACGATTCTCCCGACGCCGCGATCGCTTCCCGCGTCATCCCTGCCCACTCTCCCTGGTCTCCTCGACGGACGTGGCGACCTGCCCGTGCTCCGCCGTCGTGACGTCCGCTTGCCCGCGCGGCGGACCCTCAATCCAACGCGGTGGGCGGGCGTACGACGGTCCCCGGCCCGCTGGGAGGCGGGGCCGGGGACCGAAGGGTGAGCGAGGGGAAGCGGCTACGGGGCGGCCACGGAGGAGCCGGCCGTGGCGGGGATGCCGTCGTCCGCCGATCCGGTCTCGCCGTCGTCCAGGGAGACGTCCTTGGTCTCCTCGCCGAGGAAGAGCGCGATCAGCGTCAGCACCGCCATGGCGGAGAGGTAGACGCCGACCAGCCAGGGTGAGCCGTCGCCGGCCTGCCACAGGGCCACCGCGATGAACGGGGCGACGGCCGCCCCGAGGATCGAGCTGACGTTGTACGAGATGCCGGATCCGGTGTAGCGCACGCTCGTCGGGAAGAGTTCGGGCAGGAGCGCGCCCATCGGGCCGAACGTCATGCCCATCAGCGTGAAGCCGAGCACGAGCCAGAGCACGACGCCGAGGGTGCCGAGGCCGATCAGAGGGACCCAGACCAGCCCGAAGACCACGATCGCGGCGGTGATCCACATCAGGGTGGTCCGCCGGCCGTACTTGTCGGCGAGCGGGCCGGAGACCAGGGTGAACACGGCGAAGAACAGCACGCCGAAGATCATCATCAGGACGAACGTGGTGTAGCTGTAGCCCAGGCCAGGCACGGCGGCGCTCTCGGGGGTGCGGCCGTAGCTCAGGGAGAACGTTGTCATCAGATAGAACAGCACGTACGTGGCCAGCATGAAGAAGGTGCCGAGGATCAGCTGCTTCCAGTGGCCGCGGACCACGGCGGCCAGCGGGAGTTTGCGCACCTTTCCCGCCTCGCGGGTCTTCGCGAACACCGCGGACTCGACGAGCCGCGAGCGCACCCACAGGCCGATGGCGACCATCACGGCGGAGAACAGGAACGGGATGCGCCAGCCCCAGCTCAGGAAGGCGTCGGAGGGCTGTGTGGGATCGCTCCCGGTCGCGGACGGGAGCAGGGCTCCGATGATCAGGAACAGGCCGTTGCCGATGATGAAGCCGAGCGGGGCTCCCAGTTGCGGGAAGGTGCCGTACAGGGCGCGCTTGCCGCGGGGCGCGTTCTCGGTCGCGACCAGCGCGGCACCACTCCACTCGCCGCCGAGCGCGAAGCCCTGCGCGAGCCGCATGAGGACGAGCAGCGCGGTGGCGATCCAGCCGGCCTGGGCGTAGGTGGGGAGCACGCCGATCAGCAGCGTGGCGAGGCCCATCGTCAGCAGCGAGACGACGAGTGTCCGCTTGCGGCCGAGGCGGTCGCCGAGGTGTCCGAAGAAGATGGCGCCGATCGGGCGGGCGACCATCGCGGCGCCGAAGACCGCGAAGGACGACAGCAGCGCCGTGGTCGGGTCGCCGCCAGGGAAGAAGAGGGAGGGGAAGACCAGGACGGCGGCGGTCGCGTAGACGTAGAAGTCGTAGAACTCGATCGTCGTGCCGATGAGACTGGCGATGAGGACGCGGGACCGCGGATTGACGGGTGTCTGGGCGGAGCCGGTGGCTGGTGCGGGCATTGCTCGGTCTTTCGCGCGCGAGGTGGAGATCGGTTGCCGAAGGCCCGGATCCCGCACGCATCCCCTCGCCGAAAGACCGTGCGAACTGTACGGGCGATGTAAACGCTCTCACTAGTCTTGCTTTCTGAAAAGCAAGTACCACGATGTGAGATTCGGGTGCCTCTCCGGTCCGCTGGCGGGGACGGCACGACCTGACGGTTCAGGTGGCGGCAGGGGTGGACCCGCGCCGTGGGCATGGCCGATGGTGGGCGGCATGAATGATCACCACAAGCCGGCCGCGGCGACCGGTTCACGAGGCTCCACCAGTGACGTGACTGCCGGTGGGGACGAGGCCGGGGAAGTCCGCCGTTTCTGGGGCCGGCTCGGGATTCCCGGGCTGATCGACGTCCACACGCACTTCATGCCCGAGCGTGTCCTGCACAAGGTCTGGGACTACTTCGACACTCAGGGACCACTCACCGCCGGGCTCGAGTGGCCGATCGCCTACCGGAGGGCGGAGGAGGAACGGACCTCCCTGCTGCGGGAGTTCGGTGTCCGGGCCTTCACGGCGATGCTCTATCCGCACAAGCCCGGAATGGCCCGGTGGCTGAACGGCTGGGCGGCCGACTTCGCCCGCCGCACCCCCGACTGCCTGCACACCGCCACGCTCTTCCCCGAGCCGGGCACAGAGATCTATGTCCGTCAGGCCGTCGAGGCGGGCGCCCGCGTGTTCAAGGCGCATGTGCAGGTCGGGGGGTACGACCCGGCCGACCCGCTGCTCCAGCCGGCCTGGGGGGTGCTGGCCGAGGCCGGGGTTCCCGTGGTGATTCATTGCGGTTCCGGGCCCGCACCGGGCAGGCACACCGGCCCCGGGCCGATCGCACGGGTACTGGCACGGCATCCTCGGCTGCGGCTGATCGTCGCCCATCTGGGCATGCCCGAGTACGAGGAGTTCCTCGGTCTCGCCGAGCGGTACGAGCAGGTGCGGCTGGACACGACGATGGCGTTCACCGACTTCACCGAGGAGCTCATGCCGTTCCCGCGCCGGGCCCTGCCCCGGCTCGCCCGGCTCGGCGACCGCGTCCTGCTCGGTTCCGACTTCCCCAACATCCCTTACGCGTACGCGCACCAGTTGCACGCCCTGGAGCGGCTCGGTCTCGGCGAGGAGTGGCTCCGGGCGGTGTGCCACGGCAACGCGGCGAAGCTGTTCGGGCTGTGAGCATGATGGATGTGCCGTGGTCGCTCCGTGGCGCGAGGGCCGTCCCCCGGCCCGGCCCCGCTGGGCGGCGCGCACCGCCGCGCCTCGGGCGCGGCGGTGGAGGCGGCGGGCAGCCTCCTTACGTGCTCTGCTGAGAGGGACACCCCCTGCGGCGAGGGAAGGGAGCGGGGCCGATGAGCCGAGCCGAGCAGCGCCCGCAGTGGGCGACGGACCGCGCGGAGAGCACCGTCGCGGAGCCGAGCGGGCTGCTGGACCTGCTGGGTGTCGCGGCGGTGCTGGTGGAGGCCGACGGCCGGATCGACATGTGGAGCCCGCAGGCCGAGGAGCTGTTCGGCTACACCGGGGAGGAAGCGGTCGGGCAGTACGCGGCGCCACTGCTCCTGCACCCCGAGCACCGCGACGCGGCGATCACGCTCTTCGCCGAGGTGATGGAGTCCGGCCGGGGCTGGGCGGGGGCGTTCCCCGTCCGGCACAAGGACGGCCGTACCCGGATGGTGGAGTTCCGCAACATGCGGCTGACGGACAACCTGGGCGATCACTACGCCCTGGGGCTCGCCACCGACCGGGCCACCCTGCGACAGGTGGAACGCAAGGTGGCCCTGTCCACCCGGCTGGTCACCCAGGCGCCGGTCGGGCTGTCCGTCCTGGACAACGAACTGAGGTACCTGGCCGTCAACCCGGCCATGGCACAGATGCACGGCTGGCCCGAGGCGGAACACCTCGGCCGGAGGTACCGGGACGTCCTGCCCGGTGATCCGTTCCGGAGTGCCGAGTCCGCGATGCGGGAGGTCCTGGCGACCGGCGTTCCCATGGTGGACCGGCAGGTGGTGGGCCGCACCGCCGCCGACCCGGACAACGACCACGCCTGGGCGGTCTCGCTCTACCGCCTGGAGGACACGCACGGGCACGTGCTGGGCATCGCCAACGTGGTCATCGACGTCACCGACCGCTACGAGGCCGGCCGGAGGGCCGACCGGGCGCAGCAGCGGCTGCGGCTGATGGCGAACGGTTCGGCCCACATCGGCACGACCCTGGAGGTGGAGCGGACGGCGCGGGAACTGACCGACGTCGTGGTGCCGGGCCTGGCCGACATGGTCGCGGTCGACCTCCTGGACTCCGTCCTGCAGACGGGCCACACGAAGCTGGGCGAGGGCCCCGCCCAGTTCCGCGCCCTCGCGGTCAAGACCGCCTACCCCACCGACGCCGCCGAGGCGATCGTCCCGCCCGGCTCCCTCACCACGTACCACGCCGACCATCCGGCGGCCCACTGCGTCCGCACCCGTAGGCCGCAGCTGATCACCCATGTGGGCAGCGGCGGCCACGACCGCATCGCCGCCGACTCCGAGAAGGCCGGTCTGCTCGCCCGGGCCGGTGTACACACCGACATGGCCATCCCGCTCATCGCCCGCGACAACATCATCGGCGTCATGGGCCTGGCCCGCGCGCGCAATCCGCAGCCGTTCGACGAGGACGATCTCGCCCTGGCCTGCGAGCTCGCCTCCACCGCCGCGCTGAGCATCGACAACGCCGTTTTGCACGAGCACATCCGCAGCGCGGCCGAGACCCTCCAGCGCAGCCTGCTCCCGCGGCTCCCGGCCCGCCATCCCGGCCTGGAGGTGGCCGCGCGATACCGGCCCGCCCAGGCCTTCAGCCAGGTGGGCGGCGACTGGTACGACGTGATCCCCCTCGACGGCGACCGGACCGTCCTCACCGTCGGCGACGTCATGGGCAGCGGGATCGACGCCGCCACCACCATGGGCCGCCTGCGGACGGCCACCTCCACCCTCGCCGACCTGGACCTCGACCCCGCCCGCGTCCTCACCCACCTCGACAGGATCACCCTGGGTCTCGACCCCTACATCGCGACCTGCCTCTACGCCGTCTACGACCCCCGTCGTAGACGGCTCCACCTGGCTTCCGCCGGGCACCTGCCCCCGGCCCTGATCCGGGCCGGCCGGCCGCCCGAGCTGCTGGACCTGCCCACCGGTCTTCCGCTGGGCGTCGGCGGCGCGCCCTTCGACACCACGACCCTCACCCTGGGGCCCGGCGACCAGCTGGTTCTCTACACCGACGGCCTGATCGAGACCCGCGACGACGCGATCGACGTCCGTCTCGACGCCCTGCTGCGCCTGCTGGCGGAGCCGGGCCGCACCGTGGAGGAGACCTGCGACCGGCTCCTGCGGCGGCTGCGGCACTCGACCGGCCACGACGACGTCGCCCTGCTCATCGCCCGTGCCCAGCCCTTGACGCCGTAGCCGGTACCGGGGGCGCGAGCGCGCCGGGGTGCGTCCGAGCGCCCGGCCTCGGTGAACCTCCGGGTGCTCGGCCGATCAGCCCTCGGCCGGGTGCGCCCGCGCCGCCGGCACGGGTGCGCCGGTCGGTTGTGCCACTTCGTCCCGCGCCACGTCGCGGGCGCCTGTCGGCGCGGTGAGAACGGCGAGGCACATGATGACGAGCACGATGCCGGTCCATCCGGCCACGGGGAGGCGCTCGCCCACGACCAGGACGGCGAGGACGGCGGCGACGGCCGGTTCGAGCAGGGACAGGGTGGTGGCCGTGCTGGCCGGGACGTGCGCGAGCCCCCAGCCGAACAGGACGTAGCCGGCGAACATCGGCACCAGCGCCATGTAGACGCCGACGGCCGCGTTGGGCCACGAGTGAACGAGCGGGCCGCCGGTCGCCAGCAGGACGGGGACCAGGAGCAGGCCGCCGAGGCCGAACACGGCGCCCATCGCCGCGCGCGAGGGGATCCCGCTGGTGATCAGCCGGTGCGCGGCCCAGGAGTAGAGGGCGTAGGTCCCGGCGACGAGTCCCAGGCCGACCCCGAGCAGCATGCCCGCCACGGACCGCCGTCCCGCGCCGTCGGAGGCGTGAGCGGCTTCCGCGACGCACAGCAGGGCGGTGCCGAGCAGGCCGAGGAAGGCGGCGAGCATCCAGCGGCGGGTGAGCCGGCGGCGGTCCACGACCCGCTCGATCACCGCCGAGGCCAGCGGGGCGGTGCCGATCGACACCACGGTGCCCACGGCGACACCGGCCAGTCGCATGGAGCTGTAGAAGGCCAGGGGGTACACGGCCACCGAGACGGCGCCGAGCAGTACCGTCCCGCGTCGGGCGCGCAGGCGCGGCGCGTTGCGGACGGTCGGCCGCGCGGCGGCGAGGGCCTGGAGGAGCCCGCCGAGCCCCATGGCGACGGCGCCGATGGCCAGTGGGCCGACTCCTGGAGCGAAGGTGGCGGCCGTTCCGGTCGTGCCCCACAGCACGGAGGCGGCCAGCACGCACAGCGCCCCGGTCCCCGCGGACCTGCCGCGTCCAGCGCCCTTCACAGCCGGTCCAGCAGGCCGGCCGCGAGCGCGCGGGCGTTCCGCAGGCGCGCGTCGTCCCCCTCCAGACCGGCGCGGGCCATCGCGCCCTCCAGGAGGAACGACAGGTGCTCGGCCGTCGCGCGGGCCTCGTCGGGGCGGCCGGGCAGCAGTTCGTCCAGGTGCCCGGCGAGCAGTCGCTCGACCTCCTCCTTGTGGGCGCGGACCACGGTCCGGCCCTCGTCACCGGCGGGGAACTCGGCGGCGGCGTTCAGCAGACCGCAGCCGCGGAAGCCCCGCTCGTACGCGAACGCGGCGTGGTCCGCGTACGCGTCGAAGACCGCGAGGACCCCGTCCCGCGGCCCCCGCGCCGACTCCAGCCGCGCCCGGTAGAGACCCAGCCACTCCTCGTGCCGGGCGTCGAGATAGGCGCGGACCAGTTCGGCCTTGGAGGAGAAGTTGTTGTACAGGCTCATCTTCGCGACGCCGGCCTCAGCGGTGATCGTGTCGATGCCGGTCGCCGCCACACCGTCGGCGTAGAAGCGCCGGGCCGCCGCCTCCAGCAGCCGCTCCCGCGCGGGGCGGCGCCTTCCACGGGCCGTCGTTCTCATGTCGGTCTCGCCCATCGCCATCCAGACTAGGTAGGTAGGTCTACCTAGAATAGAACACGCGTGGAGCCCGCGGCCTCGTGCGGCCACCGGCCCTGTGACGTGGCACGCACAGCGGCCGATCGGAAAGTCCGGTTTCGCCGGGTCTGATGGGTACCCGGCGCCCGAAAACCCGTCACTCGTTCCGAGGTGAAGGCAATGACCACTGCTCACGGGTCCTCAATGGAGACGCACCCCGACATCGTCGACATGCGCATGCGCCACGAGATGGCAGAACGCGCCACGAGCACCCCCCAAGGGCAAGCCGTCGCCACCCTCCTCGCGCTGGCCGCCACCGCGGCCGCCGGAAAGGCCGAGTCCAGGAAGTCACGGCACAGCGGCACGACAGCGCCGTTCACGTCCGGCCGCTGACGACGGATCAGCGCATGGCATCCGACAAACCGGCCCGTCGGGCCGTGGTGACCGGGGCGTCGTCCGGTATCGGTACCGAGTACGCCGCCGCGCTGGCCCGGCGGGGCTGGGACCTGGTGCTCGTCGCCCGGCGCGCCGAGCGGCTCGACGCGCTGGCAGGGCGGCTGCGCGAGGAGGCCGGGGCCGCGGTGGATCCGATGGTGGCCGATCTCGCCCGCTCCCCGGACCTCGCGCGGGTCGCGGAGCGGGTGGCCGGCGACGACGTGGCGCTCCTCGTCAACAACGCCGGGATCAACGGGTACGGGCCCTTCGCCGAGGCCGATCCCGCCCTGCTCGCCAAGGTGATCGACGTGAACGTCGTGGCGCCGACGGTGCTGACCCGCGCGGCCCTTCCCGGCATGATGGCGCGCGGCCACGGCGCCGTCGTCAACGTCGCCTCGCTGCTGGCGTTCGCCGGCGCCCTGCCCCCGGGGCCTCTCCCCCACCGCGCCGTCTACGGAGGCACCAAGGCGTACATGGTGACGTTCACCAGGACCCTCGCCGCCGAGCTGGGCGACTCGCCGGTGCGGGTGCAAGTCGTCTGCCCCGGGCTGACCGCCACCGAGTTCCACCTCGGCACCGGCGAGGCTCCCGTCCCCGGGGAAGCCCGGGTCCACGACGAGGGCGGCATGCCCGCCGCCGACGTGGTGGCGGCCTCCCTCGCCGCCCTAAGAAGCCGAGAGGTGGTGTGCGTGCCCGGTCTGTCCGACCCCGGGCCCCTGACCGGGCTGGCCGACGCGGAACTCGCCCTGCGCGACGGCTCGGGCGCCGCCTTGGCCGCCCGCTACCGCAGCGCGGAGCGCTCGACCGGGTGAGCCGGGGTGCGCCCCTACGCTGCCCCGCTGCGTTCTTCCGGCGCGACACGCCCCGCCGGTACCGGTCTCAGAGCCGGCTGTGTTTGTCGATGTCCTCGGTGAACTCCTCGATCGCCCGTGCGGTGAGCGTCGGCCGGGTGTCGGCGATGGCGGTCAGGTAGTCGTCGGTGGTGGCGGGTCCGCTCTCGCGCCGGGTGACCTCTCGTTCGAACGCCGCCTGGGCTCCCTTGCGCGCCGCGTATTCGATGTCGGCCGGGGTGAACAGTTTGCTGGCCTCCACCAGCCGGGCGAGGTCGACGGCGTCGGTGGCGGCGGCTCTGAGATAGCGGGCCCAGATCGCCGACCGGGCGGTCGGGTCCGGCGGGCCGATGGGGATGACGTAGTCGAACCGGCCCGGTCGCAGGAACGCCGGGTCGAGAGAGCGAACCGAGTTGGTCGCACAGGCCAGCAGGCGTGCGTCGTGCTCCCGGAAGACGGGGATGAGCTTGAGCAGCTCGTTGGTGACTCCGTGCCCCGGATCGACCGCCTTCCCGGACCGCACGGCGGCGATCTCCTCGACTTCGTCGATGAAGAGTACGACCGAGTCCAGTTCCGCCAGTTCCGCGAACACCTCCCGCAGGGCCGCGGCCAGTCCTTCGCCGGTGTCGGCCGCGAGGCGGGAGGGGAAGAGCTCCACGAACGGCCAGCCGAGCCGCGACGCCACCGCCTTGGCGAAACTGGTCTTTCCGGTGCCGGGCGGGCCGAACAGCATGACCGCCTTCGGCGGGACGACGCCGTAGCGGTCGGCGAGCACCGGCTCGGTCAGCGGCAGCACGACACGGCGCTCGATGACCTGCTTCTCCCGCTCCATGCCGGCCATCGCGTCCCACAGCCCCTCGGGCAGCATGCGGCCGCCCAGGGCCGCGAGGACGTCGGCGTCGGCGGCCCCCGGCGGTTCGAGTTTCTCGTAGTACGTGAGGTCGTCGCGGGACTGGTATCCGGAGTTGGCCAGGGCCTTCGTTCCCGCGGCGTGGGCGGGCAGCAGCGCGCTGATGTGACGGACCCCGGCTGCCCGCAGCCGCCGCTCCAGCTCGGCGACGAGCGCGCTGCCGATGCCGCGCTCGCGCCAGCGGGAGGCCAGTGCCACCAGGAGGATCCATCCCCGCCTGGCGTAGGACTGCGCCACGGCCATGCCCACCAGCTCGTCACCGACCACGGCGACGACCGCCGTCTGGCCGGACTTGGCCGCGGCCATGACCTCGGAGACCGGGAACACCCGGTCCTCGTCGGCCCCGCGGCTCTGGTCCCAGATCTGGATGGCCTGGTCGAGATCGTCGTCGTGATAGTCGCGCAGGTGCCATACGGGCATCGTCACCACCACCTCGCTCGGCGCGGAGATCCCATTGTCCGCCGCGGGAGTGAGCGGTGACGAGTCAGGCCGCGGCGCCGCGTGCGACGCGGGCCGGGCCGCCTGGCGCCCGGAAAGCCGAGGGCGGCCGGGTTCCGGGATCGTCCGGGCGCCCGATAGCCTGCATGTCCATGACTCGTAGTTGGACTGTGCCGCTGCTGCTCGGGCTCTGCGGTGCGGTGATCGCGACCGGGCTGTTCCTCGGCAGGGGCCCCGGCGCGGCCCGACCGGTCCTGCTGTGGTTCTTGCTGCTGGCGGTCGTGTACTCGCCCGTGGTCTTTCCGCGGTCGGTCAGTGCGCGGGAGGCACGGAGTCGCAGCACGGCCGACGGCCGACCGGTCGTCTTCTGGCGGCCCGGCTGCAAGTACTGCCTGCGGCTGCGATTCCGGCTGGGCCGCGACGCCGGCCGGTTGCACTGGGTGGACATCTGGCGTGACCCGGCGGGAGCGGCGGCGGTCAGGGCGGTGAACGGCGGCGACGAGACCGTGCCGACCGTCGTCCTGGCGGGCCGCCCGTACGTCAACCCCGATCCCGGCTGGCTGCGCGATCAGCTCTCCGCCGCCGTTCGAGACGGCGGGACGGCGGCGGACTCGGGAGGCCGCCCGTAGTCGGCGGCGGGTCGACGACGGCCGCCGGGAGACTCCACCGCCAGGGCGGGTGGCGCCGCGGTCAGCCGGCCGGCGGGGCCGGGCGGAGGGTGAAGACCTGGTCGAGGCCGACCATCGTGAGGGCTCTCAGAAGGTGGTGCGGGACCGCGGTCAGGACGATGCCGGCGTCCGCCGCCCCGGCGTACTGGCGTGCCGCGAGCAGGACGGTGATGCCGGTGGAGTCGCAGAACTCCAGGCCGGACAGGTCGAGGTCCAGGCACTGGCCCGGCTTCAGGGCGAGGGACGCGACCTCGCGCCGCAGGACGGCGGCCTGCGCGTGGTCGAGTTCACCGGCCACGTGCAGGACGGGGCCGGCGGTGGCGTCACGGTGCGTGATGGTCAGCGGGGTCATCGTGGGTGCTTCGTTACCGGGCGGGGGTGGGCTGCCGGGTCGGGGGCTTCGGGCGCGGGGGCTCCGATGGCGAACAGGGCCGTGTCGTCGTCGAGGCCGTCGCCGAAACCTTTCAGCAGTTCGGTCAGCGCGGCGATCAGCGCCTGCGGGGCGGCCGACGCGTGGTCGGCGGCGAAGGCGAGCAGGCCCTCCTCGCCGTAGAGACTGTCGCGGGTGGGACCGGTGCGGGCCTCGGTGAGACCGTCGGTGTAGAGCAGGAGCGTGTCACCGGGGGCCAGGGTCGTCCTGGCGGTGGTGAAGGGCGCGGTGGGCAGGGCGCCGACGAGCAGGCCGCCGGGGGTGCACAGGAACTCGGCACGGCCGTCGGCTCGCATGACGAGCGCCGGAGGGTGACCGCCGGAGGCCAGCTCGACGGTCGTGTGCCCGTCGCCGGCGCCGGGTTCGAGGATGCCGAAGACGCAGGTGCAGTACCGGGGGTCGCCGCCGGCCGTGTACCGGTCGTGCAGGACGGTGTTCAGGGTCGTCAGCACGGCGGCGGGCTCGGGGGTGTGGTGGGCGGCGGCGCGCAGGGTGTAGCGGGTCAGTGAGGTGAGGGCGGCGGCCTGGGGGCCCTTGCCGCATACGTCCCCGAGGAAGAAGGCCCAGCGGTCTCCGTCGATGGGGAACAAGTCGTAGAAGTCGCCGCCGAGTTGGTCGGGGGACGCCGTGTGGTAGTGGACGGCGGTCTCCAGTCCGGGGACGGCCGGCAGGGTGTCGGGCAGCAGGGACTGCTGCAGCACGGCGAGCGCGTCCGCGAGGCGTTCCCGGTCGGCCTCGGCCTGCTTCCTCGCCTCCTCGGCCTCGATGCGCGCCTGTTCGGCCTCGGCGCGGGCGCGTTCGGCGTCCTGGCGGCGGCGCAGCAGTTCCTCTTCGTAGGCACGCCGGTCGGAGGCGTCGACGACGGTGGTACGGATCAGCAGGGGTTCGCCCTCGCTGCCGTGCTTGACCGCGGAGGAGACCAGTACCGGCAGCCTGCTGCCCCGGGTGGTCTTCATCTCCAGTGCGACGCCCCGCAGTTCGCCCTGCATGCGCAGCAGCGGCGCGAAGTGCGTCTCGTGGTACATCCTGCCGCCCACCGTCAGCAGATCCGTGAAGCGCCTGCGTCCCACCACGTCCTGGCGCCGCAGGCCCAGCCAGTCGAGCAAGGTGCTGTTGACCTTGGCGACCGTGCCGTCCATCAGGGTGGACAGATAGCCGCAGGGCGCCGACTCGTAGAGGTCCTCGGCACTGTCCTCGAGCAGCGCGGTGAAGGCCGGGTCGACGTCCTCCTCGCCACCCCGGCCGTTGCCGTCGGGCGGCTCGGAGTGGCTGTCCGTACGGCAGATCACGGCCGCTCCCCCAGGAAGTCGAGGATCGCCGCCGCCGTGGCTTCGGGGGCGCTCAACTGCGGGCAGTGGCCGGTGGCGTCGAGGGTGACGAGGCGGGATGCGGGGATCGCCGCGTGCACGTAGGCGCCGACCTCGCGCGGCGCGATGACGTCCTCGGCGCACTCAAGGATCAGCGTGGGAACGGTCACGGTCTTGAGGTCGTCCCGGCTGTCGGAGAGGAACGTGGTGCGGGCGAAGACGCGGGCGATGTCGGGATCGGTGGCGCAGAAGCTGTTGGTCAGCTCCTGCCCCAGCTCCGGCCGCTCCGGGTTGCCCATGATCACCGGGGCCATGGTGGTCGACCAGCCCAGGTAGTTCGACTCCAGGGAGGCCAGCAGTTCGTCGATGTCGTCCGCGTCGAAGCCGCCGCGGTAGCCCTCGTCGTCGATGTAGCGGGGCGACGGCGCGACCATCACCAGGGCCCCGATCCGCTCCGGCGCGGTCCGGGCCGCCAGCACCCCGGCCATGGCGCTGACCGAGTGGCCCACGAACACCGCCCGGTCGAGGTCCAGCTCCTCGCAGACCTCGACCACGTCCTGGGCGTAGCCGTCGAGTGCGGAGTACCGCGCCTCGTTCCAGGCCGACAGGTCGGAACCGCCGGAGCCGACGTAGTCGAACAGCACCACCCGGTACCGTTCCGCCAGTGCCGGGACGACCAGGCGCCACATGTTCTGGTCGCAGCCGAACCCGTGCGCCAGGATCAGGGCGGGCGCGGCGGCCGGGCCGGTGACCGTCACGTGGTTCCTTCGACGGATGTCCATACCATGCATCCTCCCACCCGGTACGACCAGCACGTAAAGGCGGCCCCCGGCTTCCGGCCCGGCAGCCCGGCAGCCCGGTGAGCCGCCCGTGACCGCCGGTCAGCCGCGCTCGGTCACGTAGAGGCTCTGCGTGCCACGGCCCAGCGGGCCCTTTTCGTCGTGCAGGGCGGACTCGGCGAGACCGATGCCCACGCCGTCCACCATCGTCCGCGCGTCCAGGCAGACCCACTCGCCCTCGGGGTGGCGGTGCAGGCTGACCGTGAGATCGGCGTTGACGAAGACGTAGCGACGGAAGTCGAGTGCCGAGCTGACGCCGTTGCCCGAGTCGGCGGCGGTCAGCACCCGGCTGAGCGGTGCGATCTCCTCGCCCGCGACCAGGGGCACCCTCATCCGCATCCAGGCCGTGGCCGGGCCGGCTTCGAGGAACGAGCCCGCGGCGAAACGCACGTCCATGGCGGTGTGGTACCCCTGGTCCCAGGGGACGGGGAAGAACGCCTGCGGGGCCACGGCTCCGGGCCCGGGCACCTGCGGGCCCGGCGACACCTCCGGTACCGACTCGGGCGCCGTCCGCATCAGCAGGGCCGTCGCCCGCATCACCTCCGTACCGCCGTCGGGTGTCAGGGCTGCCTCGACGAGTTCGACGCCGCGTCCGGCGCGGAGTACGCGCGTGGTGACGGTGAGCGGCTTTATGGGGACGGGCCGGGTGATCTCGTAGGTGAGCCGGGTGATCCGCATGTCCGGCCGGCCGCCGGGCCGTTGTTCCACGGCGAGCCCGAGCAGCGCGGCCGGCGGTCCCGCGTGCTGCGCCCCGGCGTCCCAGGGGCCCCGGGTGTAGGCGGTGGGAAGGAACCGGTCGGCGGCCTCCCGCTCGTAGAAGGCCTCTGCTTGCGACGACGGCATGGTGCGTCCTTCCTGTCCCGCGGACTTCCCCAGCACCTTACCAAGCGCTTGCTCACCTCAGGAGGGTCGCGGCCCCGCGAGGCGGGCGGTCAGCCTCCCTCCGGCAGCGCGAGGACAGCGCAGGTGGTGGTGCCGTGCG
Organism: Streptomyces sp. NPDC047869; assembly: GCF_040704065.1. NCBI lineage: Bacteria > Bacillati > Actinomycetota > Actinomycetes > Kitasatosporales > Streptomycetaceae > Streptomyces > Streptomyces sp. NPDC047869. The sequence goes on along the minus strand of NZ_JBEYRK010000010.1, from coordinate 169,029 downwards.
CGTAGAGCTTTCCGTCGGCCGTGCCGGTGATCCTTGCCTCGGCGGTCGCGGTGGTGCGGCCGGCGTGGACCACCGTGCCCTCGCAGCGCAGCGTCGGGGTGCCCGCGAGGACGGGGCGCACCATGTGCACACCGAGCTGGACGGTGGTGTAGGCCCGCCCCACGGGCAGCGTGGACATCACGGCGCTGCCGAGGGCCGAGTCCAGGAGCGTGGCGAGAAAGCCGCCGTGCACGGTGCCCATGGGGTTGAGCAGGTGTTCGGCGGGGTCGCCCTCGAAGACGGCCCGGCCCGGCTCCGCCGCCACCAGGCGGAAGCCGAGCGTCCCGCAGATCGGCGCCTGGGGGAGGCGGCCGTCGAGGCACATGCGGAGCACCTCGAGCCCCGAGCGGCCGGCGCCGTCGGCGTAGCCGGTGGGCGGCTCCCAGGTGTGGGTGCGGGAACGGGCGGCCGGAGCCGTGCCGTGCGGTGCCTGGAGCGCCGCGGCCGGGGCGGGCGTCGTCGGTGTCATGGGCGGTGGGCCTCCTGAGCCTGGGGAACGGTGGGGTGCGGGGGCGACGGGGCGCTCAGGACAACTTGACCGCGAGCAGGTCCACGGGCCGGATGTCCGGCGCCGCGGCGAGCAGAGTGTCCGCGGCCCCCATGAGGGCGGCGGCGATCCGGCCGCGCAGATGCGCGGTGCGGTCGTCCTCGCTGTCGAAGGTGTCGAAGACGCCGAACGTGGTGGCGTCCTCACGGAAGGCGAACCAGGTGAGGGTCCGCTTCTCCTCCTCAGCGAGGTGCACGGCCTCGGCCAGCAGGCGGGCGACGTCGTCGGCGTGCTCCGGCTTGGCCTCTATACGGGCGAGCAGACCGATGTTGTTCATGATGACGGGCTCCTTGGTTCTGTCCGGCGCCTCGGGTGAGGGGCGCCTGGGCGGCTGTTCCGGCGTGACCGCGCGGCATGCGGACGCGGGCTGCGACGCCGGCCGTTCTCGGGTCCTCCCTGCGGGGACACCATCCACGCTAGGCCGGTGTCCCGTCGGGCCCCAGTGTCGTAAACGACACGCCCGGCATCGTTTCCGACACCCGCCCGGCGTCCGCCCGCGGTACGCCCGACCGGGAGTCGTCACGGACGTCGAAGATCGAACGGAATTGGGGCTTCCGTTTCCATCGGCGGGCGCGTAGGTTCCGACTACCCCGCGTCGGCGTCCACCGAGGCGTCGGCCCGCCGGTCCCGGGACGGCGGGCCGCGCGGGGGCCAAATACTTGGCCACGGCAGCCACTTGGGCGGGCCGGGGCGCGCGGCGTGCCGCTGTCGGCGGTGCGACCGCGCCCTCCTCCGACGACGCTGCCCGCGCCGCCGCCGGCCCTCCGGCTGCGCCGACCCCGATGCCGGAAACGGCGCGCCTGTTAGCGTTTCCGCCATGGACGTCTCGGTGCTGGTGTACGACGGCGTGTTCGACTCGGGGCTCTGTGCCGTGCTGGACGTCCTGGAGGCGGCCAACGCGATGCGCGGTGAACTCGCCCAGCCGCCACCCGCCTGGAACGTGACGACGATCGGCTTCAGCCGTCAGGTCCGCACGGGCGCCGGGCATGTCGTCACGGCCGAGCCCGCGTCCGCCGCGGACACCGCCGGTCTGCTGCTGGTTCCGGCGCTCGCCGAGCGCCGCCCCGACGCCCTCCTGGAGCGGGTGGCGGGACCCGACCTGGCCGGCGTCCGGGAACTGGTCGCCGGCCGCCGGGGCCGGGGCGAACCCCTCGCCTCCGCCTGTACGGGCACCTTCCTGCTCGCCGAGTCCGGCGTCCTCGCCGGCCGCCGGGCGACGACCACCTGGTGGCTGGCGCCCGTGTTCCGCCGCCGCTATCCGGACGTCGCGCTCGACGAGAGCAGCATGGTGATCACGTCCCAGGGGGTGACCACGGCCGGAGCCGCGTTCGGGCATGTCGACCTCGCCCTCGCCGTCGTCCGCTCGGCCAGTCCGGCCCTGGCCGACCTGGTGGCCCGCTACCTCGTCGTCGACGAACGGCCCTCGCAGTCCGCCTACACCATCCCGAGCGCCCTGGCCCAGAGTGACCCGCTGGTCGCCGCCTTCGAGCGGTGGGCCCGTCTGCACCTCGACACGCCGGACAGCCTGGCCGCCGCGGCGCGCGCCCTCGGGGTCAGCGAGCGCACGCTCCAGCGCACCGTCCGCCGGGTGCTCGACACGACGCCGGTGCGGTTCGTGCAGGATCTGCGCGTCGAACAGGCCACGCATCTGCTGCGCACGACGGACCTGTCCCTGGAGACCATCGCCCGCAGAGTCGGTTACGAGCACGCCGCCACCCTGCGCGCTCTGCTGCGCGACCGCACCGGAACCACCACGGCGGGTCTGCGGGCCCGCTGAGCGGCGACCGGCCGGCGCACCCGGCCGGTGGCGGTGACCGTACGGATCACGGGCCGGACGGACGGGCTCAGACCGCGCTCAGCGGGTGAGCCGCCGTGGCGGACCGCGGGGGCCAGGCCTGGGGGGCGAGGATGCCGAGTACGTAGGCGCGGGCCACCAGGGCCGGGCGGGTGGCGGCGTCCAGGATTTCGCGCAGGCGGCTGAGGTGGTAGTCCACGGTCTGCCGGGACAGGTGCAGCGTCCTGGCGATCTCCGCGTTGCTGCGCCCGGCGGCCAGCAGGGCGAGTATGCGGACCTGGGCGGCGGTCAGGGGTGGTCGGGCCTCGTGGGGCAGACCGAGGTGCGTCAGGACGGCCCACACGCCGGCCACCCGCTCCGGGACGCGGCACACGGCGCTCAACTGGATCAGGGCCCGGCGCTGCCGGTGGTCCGCGTCGACGAGTACGGCGCAGGTGCGCGCGCTTCGGCGCCGGCCGCCGACGAGGTCGTTCCAGATCCGGTGCAGGCCGGTGCGTTCCGGGGTGTCCGCCAGCAGTGTGTCGGCGGGCCGACCTATGAGGTCGGAGAGGCGGACGCGCAGGAGTTCGGCGACCGCCGTGCCTGCCTCCTCGACCAGTCCGTCCGCGGACAGGCGGACGCAGGGCAGGCCGCTGTGATCGCGCAGAGCGCTCAAGTCCTCCTCGGCGCGGTGCCGTTGGTCCAGTGCCCGGGCGTGCTCGGTGACGTCGACGTAGATGCCGGCCACGCAGCGTGCCGCGCCCCAGCGGACGGGGAAGCGGTACCCGGCGGCGTGGCCCGGTGATCCGTCGGAGCGCCGGTAGGTCAGGCTGTGCCGGACGGGGGTGCCGCAGGAGAGGGTCTCGCGGTCCAGGGCGAGGAACCGTTCGACGTCGTCGGGTTCGTCGACGTCGGCGAGGTGACGGCCGATCACGGCGTCGCGCGTGGTGCCGTACAGGTGGGCGTAGGCGTGGTTGGCCCACAGGTAGCGGCCGCCCGCGTCGCGCACGAAGGCCGCGGCCGGGGTGAGGTCGGCGAACGAGGCGTACGGGTTCCCCTCCGCGCGGCCGCCCACCTCGACCGCCACCCCCCTGCTGCCGTGCCGGTCCGGGCCCGTGTCCCGGTCCGGCCAGTTGACGTCGAAGGTCCGGCCCTCGAAGGACGCCTGGTACGGACCGGCGCCGGAGGGAAGCGGGGTGCCGCCGCGGTCGGCGCAGAGGGCTGCCAGGAAGCGCCGGGCGGTGCGTTCGTCGCCGAACGCACCGCCCCCGCTGTCCACGACGGTCAGTCCGCCGTCGGCCTCCCACCAGGTCACCGGAAGGGTCTCGAGCAGCGCCTTGAAATCGGCCTCGTCCACGGCCCAACTCCTTCAACCGTCTACTACCGTCACTTTACGTAACACATCATGCGTATCCCGTAGCGCGGTGGACATGCCGGGGTGGCTGGACGCGGCGCCTCCGGAGCCGCATCGGCCTAGCGCATCACCGTCCCCGCGCAGGACGGCGAACGCCTTCGGCAGTCGGGCATTTGCCTGAGCCGTTCGCGTATCACGGGCCCTCGGGCGGGGGTCGGGGCTGGTTCGCTTGAAGGAGGCGGTGAGACGGCGGGCGCGTACGGCGCAGCCGCGGTCCCGCCGTACGCACTTGGCGCGTGACGCGCCTCAACCGACAGCGCGATCAGAGGAGTTGAGTATTCGTGAGCAGGGTGCTGTACGTGCATGCCAAGGGCGGTCCCCCGGTGGGGCACGCTCTGACGCGGGTGGCCGCGAGGTCCGCGGTGCACCTGCTGGCACTCAGCGAGCTGCCCGCCGCCGTGGCGGCGGACGCCGGCGGTTTGTGCGAGTCGGTCGTCACGGCCGGGGACCTGCCGGCTTCGGGCCTCGTCGAGCTGATCGCCGGGCGGGCGCGTGAGGTCGGCGCGGACGCCGTCGTCACGTTCTCCGAGTACGCGGTGGTCGCGGTCGCCGAGGCGTCCCGGCGGCTCGGGCTGCGTGGTGCGGGGCCCGCGGCGGCGCTGGCCCGTGACAAGCGGCTGATGCGCGCCGCCTGGGAGCGCCGCGGGATACCTCAGCCGAGGTTCCGCTCGGTCACGAACGCCGCCGAACTGGACGCCGCGGCGGCCGAGTTGTCGTACCCCCTGCTGCTGAAGGCCGCCTGGAGCGCCGGTTCGACGGCGCACCAGATCATCGAGGCGCCCGAGCAGGCGCGGGAGGCCTGGCAGCGGTCCCGGGCGGTGATGGCGGAGTCGGCGCTGCTGGGGTTCGCGGAGCTGCATGTGGCGGGCGCCGGTGAGGACTTCATCGTCGAGGAGATCGTCAGCGGCTGTGCCGGGGAGTGGTTCGACGGCTCGGGCTGGGGTGACTACGTCAGTGTCGAGGGCGTGGTCGTGGACGGCGTGTTCCGCCCGGTGTGCGTGAGCGGGCGGATGCCGACGGTGGCGCCGTTCACCGAACGCGCCGGTATCACCCCGGCCGCGCTCGGCGGCGACGCCCAGGCCCGGATCGTGGAACTGGCCCGGCGGGCGGTCGAGGCCCTGGGTCTGGAGAACTGCGGGACCCACACGGAGATCAAGCTGGGCGCGGACGGCCGTATGTGGGTCATCGAGACGGCCGCGCGGTTCGGCGGCGCGATGACGGTGCCGCAGATCGCGGAGGTCTTCGGGCTCGACCTGGTGGGCCTGTTCACCGATCAGCTGCTCGGCCGCTCACCCGCGTGGCCGGCGCGTGCGCTGACCGGCGAGGACGCCGAGGGTGCGGCCGGTTCCCTGGTGGTTCTCGCGGTGGACGGCGACGGCGCTCCGTGGGCCCGCCGTCATCTGTGGGACCCGGCGGCGGTCCTGCGCGGCGCGCCGATCGGGACGGGCAGCTCGCTGTCCGTCGTCCACGAGAACTCGCTGCCGCAGGGCACCCCGGTACCGGTCTACGACCCGGCCGCCGGGGCCAACACCATGGCGGGGCTCTGCCTGTTGTCGGCCGACCGGCCGCAGTCGGTGGTCCGCGACCTCACCGCGCTGGTGGACGCCCTGCCGCGCCTCCTGCCCGCGCACGCCGGCGAGGGGGTGCGGGCATGACCCTCGCACTGGACGGAACGGGCGTGCCCGACGCGGCCGGCGACCGCACGGTCGTCGGGGCCAACCTCTCGCTGCCGCTGTTCCGCACCCTGTCCGGGGTGCTGGCCGGGCATCCCTACCTGAAGGTCGTGGTGGACCGCGCGAAGGACACCTGGCACCTGCTGGACACCCGGGTCCACCCCTTCCACGTCAACTACATCGCGACCCGTGTCCTCGGCCTGACGCTGGACGAACTCGACGCGGACCTCGACGCGTTCAACGCCTCCGTCTACACGGACCCTGAACGCCGCTTCCTGCTGGGCGTGCTGTCCCTGCACACCGACGAGGAGGCCGACGGCGCCGAACGGCCCTTCCTGGTGCTGGAGACGACCGAGGCCGACACCATGCACGGCGCGCTGCTGGAGGAGTTCTACGGCTATGTGCGCGGGCGGGTCGACGGACGCCTGCCGCTGCTGCTCAAGCCCGCGAACCACGGGCAGGAGCACGAGCTGTCCCACGTCAGTGAGACACGGGTACCGCGCATCCTCAGCCACGAGCTGTTCGGCAACCGGACCCGGACCTGCCTCAACCCGGGCGAGGCGCGGGGCCGGCTGCGCTACTTCCGCACCCTGGCGGAGTACGAGGGCGCGGCCGGAGAGCTGGGCTGGTCGGACATCGTCGCGATGCCCTGCCCGCCCGACGACGTGCCGCGCGTCGCAGGGATCATCAACACGGCTCCCATCACGCCGCTCTCCCACACCAACGTCCTCGCCTCGGGCTGGGGCATCCCGAACGCGATCGTCCGCGATCTCGACGACGTCGTGCGGCGCGACGGGCTCGACGGCGCGTGGGTGCGATACCGCGCCGAGGAGGACGCCGTCACTCTGGAACGGCTGTCCCGCAAACCGGCCTTGACCAGGCCCGCCTGGCACCAGCAGCGGATCCGTCTGGAGGCGCCGTTCCTGGAGGACGCGCCGGCCCTCGCGCTGCACCGGCTGCGCGGCGCCGACCGGGACAGTTACGGCACCAAGGCGGCGAGCCTCGGGGAGCTGCATCACGTCCTGGACAGCCGCACCGCGGACCTGACCGCGTTCTACGCGCGTCCACGTCCGCCGCGGCCCGATCTGCTCGGCCACCTCGCCGCCCGGCTGGGCGAGCCCGGCGCGTCGCGGGAGCGGCTGCGGGCCGCGGCGGCGGCACGGGTGGCGGAGACGGTCCGCGCACCCGAGGGCGTGGCGCTCCCGTTCCGGCTGCACCATCTCTTCCTCACCTCGTCGCCCGCGCTGCAACAGGGCATCGGCAAGCTGAAGATGGCGCTGGAGCTGGAGGCGTTCGACGTCATCGACTCCCTCGCGCTCAGCCTCCAGCAGCTGACGCGCACCACGCCGGTGCCCGACGAGGTGGAACGCGCGATCACCGCGTCGGTGGCGCCGCTGTCGGACGACGGGCGCCGTCTGGTGGTGCGCTCCTCGTCCAACGCCGAGGACCTGCCCGGCTTCTCCGCCGCCGGGATCTACGACTCGGTCACCACGGTGCGCGGCACTGACCAGCTCATGGACGCCGTACGGCAGGTGTGGGCGTCGCTGGTGTCGCCGCGCAGTGTGCGACTGCGGCACCAGGCCGGTATCCCGCTGGACGACACCTACATGGGGGTGATCGTCCAGGAGTACGTGCCGGCCGGTCTCGGGGGTGTGCTGGTGACCTGCAATCCGACCCGCCGCGAGGACTTCCGCAACGTGTACATCAACTGCGCGCCGGGCTCCCCCGAGCGGGTGGTCGACGGCACGATCCTGCCGCAGCAGTACCTCTACAACACCGTGGAGGGCGGCGGGCGCACGGTCGACGTCGGCTCGTCGGGCGAGGACCTGCCGGCCGCGACCCGTGCCGCCCTGGCCCGACTGGCCCTGGCCGGACGGCTGTTGCAGTCGCACTTCGGGGCGGACGACCCCGACGGCGCCCTGGACATCGAGTGGCTCATGACGGCCGAGGGGGCGTTCCGTCTGGTCCAGGTCCGCCCCTACTCCCGGTGAGGCCCGGTATGCCGTCCCCGCGGTTCACCTCACCGGCACCGGTGGCGAGTCCGGCCGCCCGGCGCGTCATCCGCCTGAACAACGGGTTCCAGCTGCTGTTCAACCTGTTGTGGTGGATGCCCGTCTTCTACGCCTACCAGCGGGACGCGGGTCTGTCCGACGACCAGATCTTCGGCATCCAGAGCATCTACTACATCGCCTTCTGCCTCTTCGAGATACCGACCGGAGTCGTCGCCGACCGCATCGGCGCCCGCAACTGCCTGAGCGCCGGCGCGGTGGTCATGACGGCGGCCAACCTGGCGCCGGTTCTGTCCCCTTCGTACACGGGCTTCCTGGTGCACTTCCTCGCCATCGCCGCCGGGCGTTCGCTGACGTCGGGGGCGGCGAGCGCCTATCTGTACGACGGTCTTCGGGCCGAGGGGGCGCAGGCCCACTATCTGCGGGCCGAGGGGACGGCCCGGGCCCTCGGGCTCGCCGCCAAGGTGATGTGCTGGCCACTGGTCGGGCCCCTGATGACGCTGGCCCCGCAGACCCCGTACGTGCTCAGTGCCGCGAGCGCGGCCGGTTCCCTCGGCTGCGCGCTCGCCCTGCCACGGCTCGCCGCGTCCGGGGGCGGCCAGGTCCGCCCGGGCGCCCGGGCGGGGCGTGACGGCAGCCTCCTGCGCGACACTCGGGCCGCCCTGCGCGCCCTGCGGTCGTCACCGTGGCTGGCCCTGCTCATGGTGCAGGGCGTGGCCGTCTTCACGCTGTCCCGGATCTGCCAGGTGAACCTGTTCCAGCCGGTGCTTCTGGAGCACGGCATCGGGGAGAGCGCGCACGGCGGGGTGCTCGCGGCGATGACGGTCGCGGAGGCGGTGACCTCGGCCCGGCCCCAGTGGCTGGGCCGCCGGCTGCCGCCGGTGGTCTGGGTGTCCCTGCTGAGCGTGGCGCTCGCCGCGACGCTCGCGGGCACCACCGTCGGCGGCCCCTGGGCCGTGGTGGCGCTGTTGTGCGCGTTCGCGGCGATCACCGGGTTCGTCTATCCGGTGCAGCGCAAGCTCGTCAACGACGCCATCCCGGCTGACGCGCCGCGGGCCACGCTGCTGTCGGTGGAGAGCATCGTGGACCGGGGCGTGTGCGCGCTCGCCGCGGTCGCCGCGGGCGCCTATCTGGCGGCCGGGCGGCTCGACGCGCTGCTCTGGCACAGTGCGGCGGTCACTTGCGTGCTGATGCCGGTGCTCCTGCTGGCACTGCGCCGCACCCGCTCGCGAAGTGGCCGCCGGGACACGGCACATGTCGGCGCGGCCCCGGCGGCACCGCTCGCGGAGGAGCCGGTCCCGCTGCCCGTCGACGAGGGCGCCGCGCCCCGCCCCTGAGCCGGGCCCGGCACCGGAAGCCGGCCGGACCGCCCGGCCGGCCATGCCTTTACTTCGTTGCCGATCATGTAAGAAACTGGTGCGCCCGCGCCTGTTCGGCCTCGCGAGACGGTGCCCCCACCCCGGCTCCACGTACCCGGTGAAGGACGCCCATGCGACGCTCCACCCTGATCACCCGCGCCCTCGGCGGCGCCGCCCTGGCCTGTGCGACCGTGGCCCTGTCCCTGGTCTTCGTACGCTACGACGCTCCCGCGCCGCGCTGGGACATCCTGTCGGCCCTCGCGGCGGGCCTGGTCACAGCCGGCGGATGGGCGCTCACCAGCCGCGCGGCGCCGAGGCTCAGCCCGGGTGGGCCGGCGGCGCCGGAGCAGGTGCCGCCGCTGCCCCGCCGGCTGCCCCTCCCCGCGCGCCGGCCGGGCCGTACGACGGGTGCCGTCCTTCTCCTGGTGACTCCGCTGGTGCTGAGCCGGCTGGCCGCCGGTTCGGGCGGGGTGCTCTCCGGAGTGGTGATCATCCTCGTGCTCGTGCTGACGGTGAAGACGCTCCTCTTCGCGCGCCGCCAGGTCAGCCAGGCCGCCGTCCGGGGCAAGTTGCGGGTGCTGGTGGACGACGCCGCCCGGGGAGAGCTGCACGCCGTCCGGGCCCGGGCCGGGCGGCCCGTGAGGATGCGGTACAGCGAACGTGGTTCCAAGCCGGGCGAGTTGAACGTCACGCAGTACCACTGGCTCGTCCTCGAGGCCGACGGCCGCGAGCTGAAGCTCGCCGCCCCTCCCCAGGAGGTGGGCCGCGCGGCCCTGTGCCTCGGCGGGCAGGAGGGCTGGCTGTGCTGGCCGGAGCGGTGGAAGCTCATCGAGGACGAGTTGCCGGCCGCGTTCGTCGCCGACACCGGCGAGGTGGTCATGGGTCTCGCGGACCCGGACGAGGCACGCCCGTATCTCCACGGCTCCCACCGGCCCGTCGTGTCCGGGCGCCCGGTCCGGCGCCTGCCCCGCACCACCGGGTTCGCCAAGGCCGTGCACGGCCCCGTCCTCGGCGGGGCCCTGCTCGCGGCCCTGATCACCACGCCCGTCCTGTACTTCGGCCCCGACGGGATGCCCTGGGCGCTCGACTGGCTCCTGTGTGCGCTGGCGGCGGCCGCGCTCGTCGTGTTCCCGCTGCGCGGAGTCGGCCAGGCGTCCCAGGCCCTTCCCGAGGGTGTCTCCTGGACCGTCGAGGAGGAGTCCGACCCGTCGATCGCGTGAGCCGGGCGGCGGCCCGACGCGACGGCCTGTCGCGATGGGGCGGGTCAGGCGGGCCGGCTCGTCAGGTGCCGCTGGATCCAGTCGGCGGCGGACCTGCGGAAGAGGCGCCGGTTGTCGGCCCGACGGAAGTCATGCCCCTCCTGACGCAGCATCAGGAGCTCGGCCTCCAGGCCGCGTTCCCTCGCCGCTCGCACGAACTGCCGCGACTCCCCCACCGGCACGTTGGTGTCGTGTTCGCCGTGCACGGCGAGCACCGGTACGCGCAGGGCGTCGACACGGCTCATCGGTGACAGGGAGCGCAGCAGTTCGTGGTCGCGTTCGGGGTGCCCGTACTTGTGGGCGGCCGACTCGGCGATCCACGGTTCGGTACCGGCGAAGAACGTGGTGAGGTCGGACATCCCGCAGACCGCCACGCCGGTGCGGAACAGCTCCGGATGCCAGACCAGGGAGGCCATCGTCAGATAGCCGCCGTAGGAGCGGCCCATCACCGCCAGACGCCGGGGGTCGGCCAGGCCCGCCACGACGACGTGGGCCGCGCAGGCGGCCACGTCCTCGATCGCGGCGAACCGGCTGGTGCCGAGATCCGCGTCCACGAACGAACGGCCGTAACCGGACGAGCCGCGTACGTCGGGGGCGAAGACGTCCAGTCCACGGCCGAGCAGCTCATGGTAGAGGGGCTGCAGGACGGGGCGCTCCTGTTCCTCGGGGCCGCCGTGCAGATGCAGGACGCAAGGGGCCGCCTCGCCCGGGGAGCGGCCGGGCGCCCTGTAGTACCAGCCGCCGAGGGCGAGCCCGTCCCGGGCGACGGGGCGGACGGGAAAGGGCTGCACGGGCGCGTGGCCGGCGTCGGGGACCGCGTCCTCGTCGCGCGAGGACCAGGGGGTGCGCAGGGCCGAGGCGTGCGGCAGCCACCACACGCCGGGCCGCCGCCGCGATCCCGACAGGGCCACGACGGGGCCGTCGGGATCGGGGGCGGGCGCCAGCCGGGTGACCACCTCGTGGGGCAGCGGGATGCCGCGGGAGGTCCAGGCCGAGGGCGCGGCGGCGCGCCGCAGGGCGGCCGGACCGTCCCCCTGGGGGACGCTCGCGGGCAGCTTGGTGATCTCCAGCTCGCTCACCCCGCGCACGTTCCACGACAGGACGGCGTGCCGCCCGTCCCGGTGCAGGCTCAGCAGTTCCAGGTCGCAGTCCGGGCGGGCGGCGACCGGCCACTGCGCCAGCCGCTGCCCCCGCCGGCCCAGCCGTACCGCCAGGAGCGCCGCGAACTCCCGGTCGCTGTCGCTGCGCAGCCACACGGTGCGGCCGTCCGGGGCGAAGCCCCCGATCCACGGATCGCCGTCCGCGACCCGGACGGCGCAGGTGACGGCCCGGTCCCGGCGGCGGACCACGAGCGCCTCGCGCCGGCCGCGCGGGCCCCGGCGCAGCAGGGCGAACCTGCCGTCCCGGCTGAGCGCGCAGACGCGCAGGGTCGGTGCGCCCGCCTCGCTCGCCACGAGCACCGGCGCGCTCGCGCCCTCGGGGTCCACGAGGTAGGCCGCCAGGGCCCTGGGACCGGGTTCCCGCGACGGCGACGTGCCGGGCTCCTGGAGCACGGTCGTGTCGCCTCCCCGCGGGGCACCGAGCGGCGTTCCGCCCAGCAGGACCGCGCGGCCGTCACGTTCCGCCCAGCCGCCGGTGTGGGCGGGTTCGGGGAGGTCCGCGACCGGACCGTCGGGTGCGGGCCGGCTCTGTCCGGCGGGCGCGGGTTCGGTGAGCGTCACGGCGATCGCCGAGCCGTCGTGCGTCCAGCAGCCCAGGTAGGCGGAGGCGCCGGGCTCGCCGCCGGCCAGCAGCCGGCGCCCGGTGCCGTCGGGGCGTACGCACAGGACCCGGGTGAGTTCACCGCCGCCGGGGGCCGTGGTGTAGGCGATCCAGCGGCCGTCCGGCGACCAGGAGACCTCGGTGACCGGGTCGGGGTCGGCGTCCAGCAGCCGTGCCTCCTCGCCGTCGACCGGGCCGGTCCACAGTTGCGGCACCCCGGTCCGGTCGCAGATGAAGGCGACGTTGCGGCCACCGGGATCCACGGAGGGGTACCAGCAGCCGTGCGCGGTCAGCCGCTGCGGTACGTCGTGCGCGGCGGCGGCGTCGGCGAGGAGCACCGGCTCCGGCGCCGGACGGGCCGCCGCCGTGGCGCCCCCGGCCGGGTCGGCCCCGGCCTCCGCGAGCATGCTCGCGGAGGCCGCCGGAGGTGCCTCCGCGGGCCGCCGTTCACCGCCGCGGGACTCGGGCGCGGTGGCGGTGCCCGTGCCGGGCGGCACCGGCACCCACGCGTCCGGGCCGGTCGCGGTCAGCGGATTCCGTGCGTCTGCAGCCATATCTCCAGCAGCGCTACCTGCCACAGTGTGTTCGCTCCTCGCCTGGTGCGGTGCGCGTTGGGTGCGTCGAGCAGTTCCGCGACGTACTCCTGACGGAAGACGCCGCGTTCCTTCGCCTCCGGGGCGGTGAGGGCCTCGCGGACCCGTTGCAGCACCGGGCCCGCCATGTGCTTGATCGCCGGGACCGGGAAGTAGCCCTTGGGCCGGTCGACGACCTCCGCCGGGAGGACCTTGCGTCCGGCGGCCTTGAGTATCCCCTTCCCGCCGTCGGCGAGCTTCAGCTCGGGCGGGCAGGCGGCGGCCAGTTCGACCAGTTCGTGGTCGAGGAACGGGACGCGGGCCTCGAGGCCCCAGTCCATCGTCATGTTGTCCACGCGTTTGACGGGATCGTCGACCATCATGACCTGGGTGTCCAGCCGGAGGTCGGCGTCCAGCGCCGTCTCCGCGCCCTCGGCCGCCATGTGGGCGCGCACGAACTCGGCGGAGACGTCCCGCCCGGCCAGCACTCCGGGTTCGAGGATGCGGGCGAGTTCGCCGTGGGACCGGTCGAAGTAGGCGTCGATGTACGCCTGGGCGGCCTGCTGCCGGGAAACGCCGGACATCGCCGGGTACCAGTGGTAGCCCGCGAACACCTCGTCGGCGCCCTGGCCGCTCTGGACGACCTTCACCTCCTTGGCGACCTGCTCGGACAGCAGGTGGAAGGCGACCACGTCATGGCTCATCATCGGTTCGCTCATCGCGAGCACCGCCGACTCCAGCGCCCCCGGGATGCGGTCCGACGCCACCAGGAGCTGGCGGTGGGCGGTGTCGAAGTGGCGCGCGACCAGGTCGGAGTAGTGGAACTCGTCCCCCTCCTCGCCGCCCTCGGCCTCGAACCCGACGCTGAAGGTCGCGAGATCGTTCTGTCCCTGCTCGGCCAGCAGGGCGACGATGAGGCTGGAGTCCAGTCCGCCGGACAGCAGTACGCCCACGGGCACGTCGGCCACCATCCGGCGGCGCACGGCGGTGCGCAGCGCGTCCAGCACGGCGTCCGTCCAGTCCTCGGCGCCCAGGGCGGCGAACTCGGGCCGGCGGGTGTGGGACGGCTGCCAGTAGCGGTGGTCGTGCTGGGTGCCGTCGGCCTCGATGACGCGCACCGTGGCCGGGGGCAGCTTGCGTACGCCGTTGAGGACGGTGTGGGGCGCGGTCACGGTGGCGTGCCAGCTGAAGTACTGGTGCAGGGCCACCGGGTCGAGGGAGGTGTCGACGTCGCCGGCCGCCAGGAGGGCGGGCAGCGAGGAGGCGAACCGCAGCCGGTCGGCGGTCTGCGTCAGGTACAGGGGTTTGACGCCGAGCCGGTCCCGGCCGAGGACGACCCGTCCGCTGTCCAGTTCGACGAGCGCGAAGGCGAACATGCCGTGGAAGTGCCGGACGCAGTCGGTGCCCCACTGCCGGTAGGCCTTGAGCACGACCTCGGTGTCGGAGTCGGAGAAGAACTGGTGGCCGAGCGCCCTCAGTTCGTCGCGCAGTTCGCGGTAGTTGTAGACACAGCCGTTGAAGACACCCGCAATCCTGGCGCGCGGGTCCGTCATGGGCTGGGCGCCGTCGTCGGAGAGGTCGATGATCTTCAGCCTGCGGTGGCCGAGCGCGACGGCCCCCTGGGACCACATACCGCGGCCGTCAGGGCCGCGGGCCGCGAGCCGGTCGGTCATCCGCTCCACCGCGGCGACGTCCGGCCGCTCGCCGTCGAGGCGTATCTCTCCGCTGATTCCGCACATCAGCCGTTCCTCCGTCCCCTGCCCGTGAGGCCGGCGGGCTCGGGCGGGCGTGTGCCACGCCTGTGCCGGGCCCCGGGCGCACGCGTGCGTGCGGTGCGCCCGGGGCGGTGGTGTTCGGGGGCCGGGGGGTGCTGCGAGGTGTGCATGGGGACTTGACTCTCCTGGGTCGGGGGATGGGGCGTCCTGACCGGCCGGGGCTCCTGATCGGGCACGGAGGCCGAGCGCGCGGGCCGGCCGGAGGACGGGCGGCTCAGGCGCTGCGGGCCGGAGCGGCGGTGCCGTGGCCGGGGACGTGCGCTCCGACGGGGTCCCACCAAGCGGCGGGCTGGGCCCGCCTCGCCGCCGGCCGGCCCGTCGGCCGCTCGCCGCGGGTCTCGGCCGTCAGCATGTCGACGCCGGCGAGCAGGCCGCCGGTCCGGGCGACGCGGCGCAGCCGGTGCGCGGTGCTCCCGAGGGCCAGCGCCTCCTCCAGGAGCGCGTGCGCGGTGTCCCAGTCACCGGACGCCTCGAGTGCCGGGCGCAGCCGGGTCAGCATGCCGGTCAGCACGGTGCCGGCCGGCACCGGTCGGCGGCTGACGGGGTCGACGAGGTGGCCTTCGAGGCCCGATCGCGCGGCCCGCCAGGCGGCGGCCCGCAGCCAGTCGTGGCGGCCGTCGCACAGGGGGCCGTCCGCCTGTGCCAGGCGGTCGCAGGCGTCGCGGACCATGGCCCGGAAGAGGGCCGCGACGAGCACCACGGTCTCCACCCGCGGGCAGGCGTCGCAGATGCGCAGTTCGAGCGTGCGCTGGTGGGCCGACGGCCTGACGTCGTGGTAGGCCATGCCGGCGTCGCTGATGACGCCCGACCGGATCAGTTCCTCGAGCGACCTGTCGTAGTCGGCGGCGTCCCGGTGGCAGCCGGCCGGGCCGGCGGTCGGCCACCGCTGCCACAGCATGGTCCGCCAGCTGGCGTACCCGGTGTCGGACCCGAGCCAGTACGGGGAGCTGCCCGACAGCGCGAGCAGCGGTGGCAGCCAGGGCGAGACCAGGCACATGGCGCGGACGGCGGTGTCCCGGTCGGGGACGTCGACGTGGATCTGCGCGCTGCAGATGAGCTGTTCGTCGGCGACCATGCGGTAGTCGTCGACCATGTGCTGGTAGCGGGCGTCGGCGGTGACGTCCAGGGGGCGCACGCGGGCCAGCGGCACGGTACCCGCGGCCACGACGGCGAGGCCGAGCCCGGCGGCCGCCGAGTCCAGGCGGAGCCGGGTCGAGGAGAGGTCGGCGTACAGCTCCTCGAGCGTGCCGTGCACGCCGCTGTTGCTCTCCACGACCGACCGCTGCAGCTCCGTGGTGAAGCCAGGTCTGCCGAGGCGCTCGATCAGTTCTGCGGCGCGTGGTACGAGTCGGCCGCTCTCCACGTCCAGTACATGGAACTCTTCTTCCGCTCCGAGGCGTGGTGTCACGACTTCTCCCCTGCGAGTGGACCACAGCCGCCGGTGCGCTGACGTGCAGTCCGCACCGGCCGGTTGACGTGGCCCGGGTTCCCTGATCAGTCGGTGTCAATCAATTCGGTATGCACATCTGTCTCACACGCCTCTCACATGAGCGTAAGGTGATGCGGCCCGGCCCGTCGGTACCGCCCTGGCGCCGGGCGTGCCGGGTTAGGCCGGTTGCCGTTGTGTGGATGCGTGCCGGGTTCACGCGCCCCAGGATCCTGATCATGCGGAAATCCACTGTTACCGGGTCCGTCCCGGGGTCCACTGCTCGGCGGCTGCGGAACGGTGGTGCGCGGCACGCCATATGCGCGGCGCTGGCCTGCGGCCTCCTGCTGGCGGCGACGGACGCGTGCGGCACCGGTGAGCCGACGGGCCCGGGTGGCGCGCCGGGAACGAACAACCCGGCGATGTCGGCCTCTCCCCCGGCGTCCGTGGGCTCTCGCCTCCCGGGGGTCGGGGACCTGATGTGGCAGCAGGTGCCGGCCGGTTCCCGCCAGGTCGTCGTCGTCTACGGTGAGCGCCGGGACTCGCCCGACAGCCTCCTCGTGCTCTACGAGAGGCGGGCCACGGACTGGGAGCGGACGGGGGCCTGGCCCGCGCACAACGGCAGGCTGGGCTGGACGACGGACCACCGCATGGACGACGAGCGCACTCCCGTCGGCGTGTTCGGCCTGACGGACGCGGGCGGCACGCTCGGGAATCCGGGCAGCCGGCTGCCGTACTGGCACGACGACCACGCCTTCGCGTCCACGATCACCGATGACGAGGCCCACGCCCACGACTTCGACTACGTCATCGCCATCAACTACAACCGTCTGGTGGGCGCCCCGCCCTACGACTGGTCCCGGCCCGAAGGGGTGGAGAAGGGCGGCGGCATCTGGCTGCACCTGGACCACGGCGACGGTACGTCGGCCTGTGTCACGGTCCCGGAGTCCGGCATGCGGACCCTGCTGCGCACCCTCGATCCCGGCGACCACCCCGTCGTGGTGATGGGGGACCGGGAGCGCCTCCAGGCCTGAGCGGGTCACCGCGGGCCGTCCTCGTCGAGCCGCGCGAGGTCCGTCCCGCCGGCGCCGGCGGCGTTCGGCCCCGGACTGTTCCCACCAGGGTGTGCCGCGTTCGCCCAGGGCGACCTTCGCGCGTCGCACGCGTACGCGTGCCGACTCTTCCGCACGCCGGTCGCCCGCGGAGGTCGCGGGCCGTACCGCGCGGCGGGCCGCCATGAGATGGCGTCGAAGGCGGGCGGCGGGCTCCTCGGGGAGGGACGGGTCGGTCGCCCGCCGGCGCCACCCGCCGATGACGACGAAGTGTCCGTCGGGCGTCTTCTCCGGTGGCTGCTGCACGTCCACACCGTCGATTCTGCCCGCACTCGGCCCGGTCGGCCCGTGAACGGCCGCTGACCAGCGCACACGCCCGGTCCGCGCCCGGGGACCCGGCGCGGCGGTCAGCCGCGTGGGCCGCTGACGCGTTCGGGCCGGATCACGTAGATCACCCGGACCTGGTCCCGGCCGCCGAACCACGGGTACGGGCCGCCGAGGTACTTCCGCGAGAGCGCCTCGATGTGGTCGACCGCGCCTTCGGTGGTCACCCGCACCACCCGGCCGCGGATCTGGACGTAGGAGGCCGGATCCGAGGGGTCGGAGACCGCGACGGCCACCCGCGGGTCACGGGCGATGTTCCGGGTCTTCTGGTGCGACTCCACGCTGTTGATCAGGACGTGCTCGCCGTCCGTGTCGACCCAGGTCTGGGTGAGCTGGGGCGAGCCGTCGGGCATCGTCGTGGCGATGTAGCAGGTGCTGGGGCGGCGCAGCAGCGCCACCACGTCCTCACCGAGGGGTACGGGCACCGTTGCTCTCCAGGGTGTTCGGCGGCTGCTGGGACAAACGTAACGTCGGCCCGCGTGCCGGCGGGACATCAGGCGCCCTTACGCGGGTACCAGGTCTGTGGAGGTACATGATGTTCGAGGCGGGCGACATCCGTGAGTGGCGCGGGCACGACGTGGTAGACCCCGGCGGGCGCAAGATCGGCGCCCTGGAGTCGGTCTACGTCGACACCGCCACCGACGAGCCGTTCTTCGCCACGGTGTCCGTTGGGCTGCCCACCCGCCGCCGGCTGGCGTTCGTGCCGCTCACCGGCGCGACCGTCGGTCCGGGGTATCTGCGGGTCGCCTTCCCGAAGGACGCCGTGAGGAAGGCTCCCGCCATCGACACCGACGGAGAGCTGCCGGCGTCGCAGGAGCCGGCCGTCTTCGCGCACTACGAACTCGACTACGCCCCGGGTGCCGGTGGCGAACGCCGCCTCGGCCGCCGCTGAACACCCGCCCCCAACCGCGCCGTGGAGCCACCGCCGTCGAATTGGCCGCTGCCGAACGGCCGCAGCCACCTGGAGAGTCGATGAGTCTGTTTCTGCTCCTGATCCTCGTGGCCCTCGTCCTGGGCATCATCGGGTTCGCCGCCCACGGCCTGTTCTATCTGCTGATCATCGGAGCCGCCGTACTGCTCGTGGACCTCGTCTACGGCGCCGTGCGCCTGCGCCGCGGCGGCCGGCGGCACCGCATCGCGCGGTAGCGGCGCCGGCCCACGGGGTGTGCCGGCGTCCGCGTCATGGCGGGGCGAGTGCCCCGCCATGACGGCGGACCTACCGCTGCTGCCGGCGCCACGGCCCGGTCACCGCGAAGGTGGTGCCGGGCGTGTAGCAGTTGACGTACATCGTGCGGCCGTCCGGGGCGAAGGTGACTCCGGCGAACTCGCCCCACTCGGGCTCCTGTGCCGTCCCGACGTTCTGGCGGCCACGCGCCATCGCGTACACCTCGCCCTCGCGGGTCACGCCGAAGACGTGCTGCGCGCCGTTGCCGTCCTCGCAGACCATCAGGCCGCCGCTGGGGGCCAGGCAGATGTTGTCAGGGGACTCGCCGGGCAGCCGCACATCGGTGTCCGGGCCGAACACGACGACCAGGGTCAGCCGGCGGAGCGCCGGGTCGTAGCGCCAGATCTGCCCGTAGTGGTCGGCCGCCGAGCCGTCCGCGCTGCGGGCGAAGGACGACACGAAGTACACGCAACCGCCGCCCCAGTAGCAGCCCTCCAGCTTCTGCGCGTGGGTGATGCCGCCGGGGCCGTAGTCCTGCAGCCGGGTGGGGGTGGCGGCGGCCAACGGGTCGGGCACGTCGGCCCATTCGATGCCGTCGAACCGTGCGCCGGTCTCCTGGATCGTCGACAGATCGGGGACGCCGGGTACGCGCATCGCCTGGAGGCGGCCGCCCGCCCGCAGGGAGCCGACACCGCCCAGCGGTTTCTCCGGCAGGAAGCGGTAGAAGAGGCCGAAGGGTTTGTCGAAGGCGTCCTCGGTCTCGTAGACGACGCCGTGGCGCGGGTCGACGGCGATCGCCTCGTGCTGGAAGCGGCCCATCGCGGTGAGCGGGACGGCGCCGGTGCGGTGCGGGTCGGTGGGGTGGACCTCGAAGATGAAGCCGTGGTCCTTGGTGTAGCCGTTGGTGCCGGCCCGGTCCTCGGTCTCCTCACAGGTCAGCCAGGTACCCCAGGGAGTGCGGCCACCGGCGCAGTTGACGGCCGTACCGGCGATGGCCACCCGCTCGGACAGCACACGCTGCCCGGCGTCGAGCGTCAGGGCCGTACAGCCGCCCTTGCCCGCCGGGTCGTAGGTGAGACCGCCGACCGCCGGGACGGGGATCTTCGCGGTGACCCGGTTCTCGTGGTTGCGGACGAGGTGCGTACGGCCTCCCCGGCCGGCGAAGGCGGCCATGCCGTCGTGGTTGGAGGGCACCGGTCCCTCTCCCGAACGGAGCCGATCCCCTTCGCGGGAGAGCACGGTGTAGCGGAAACCTTTCGGCAGGTCGAGCAGCCCGTCGGGGTCGGGCACGAGCGGGCCGTAGCCGGTGTCGCCCAGGCTCTGCGCGGCGGCGGTGCCCGCGAAGAGCTCGGACAGGGCCCCGGTGAAGGCGATCCCCGCCCCCACCGCACTTGCCTGGGCCAGTACCTGACGGCGTGTTGCGGACATACGGCAGCAACCTTCCTGCTGGCGGACAGGAACTGTGACGCCGCTGTGTCTATCACCTGGCGCGAGCCTCGGGAACCACGCCCGTCGCACATGTCACACCGCCGAGCGACCCGCGACAGGGCCCCGACGGCGACCCGGTGGATCCGCCGCGCGCCGGCCCGGCGCTCAGGCCGCCCGGACCACCTGACGCACGGCGCCCGCGCGAGCGGACCGCGCCGGGGCGGATCTGACGCGGTAGGTGACCTTGCCGGGATCGACGAGCGGGTCGCCGAGGACGATGCGGCCGGCGGCGTGCAGCGCGTCGCACTCGGCCACGGGCAGGGCCACGTATCCGCCGCCCCTGCCGGTGGACGGGTCGAACGGCTGCCAGTAGGCGTACCTGCGGCGTCCCCCCTCGTGCACCGTCAGGAAGACCGTGGTGCCCGGGTCGGCGATGATGCGCAGGAGATCGGCGGCGCCGCGACCGAGCCGGGCACCCTGGGACCTCTGGTGACGCGGGAGCATCATCTGCATCAAGAACGGCCTCCTACCGCAGGAACTGACGATCGATTACCCACTTCGGGCCATGTCGATCTCGCTGTGCCGGAATTAATCAGACGGCACTGACAATCGGCCGTGCGCCGACGGCGCCTCGCACCGGTCCGGTCCTTCGAGGCGCCGCCCGGGACACGCGTCGGCGCGAGCCCCCGGGACACGGATCACCCGGCCGGCGCGGCGACCGCTCCCCCGGTCCGGCCGGTCGCCGCTCACGCGCGCGGGCGAGAGCGGCCGCGCGGGTCAGGCGTCCCGCCGGGCCCGTGTGGGCTCCGGCTCCGCCGCGTCCCAGCTGCGGCCGGAGGACATCACGGGCGACCGGGTCAGGCCGATGATGCCCAGCGCCATGAGGAGGACGCCGGCGATCTCGGGCAGCATCCGCCAGCCCAGGGCGATGCTCTCCCCGAAAAGCAGACCGCCGAGGATGACGCTGATCAGGGCGTCGCCGAGGGTCAGGGCGGGCTGGGAGGCGGCCAGCGTGCCGGCCCGCAGCGCCCACTGCAGCAGCAGGACACTCAGCAGGCCGGTGAGGGCGGCCGCGTAGGTGTGCCAGGTGGTGAGGACCGCGGTGACCCCCTCCGGGAACCGGCCGGTCACCTCCTTGATCAGCGCAGCCGTGACCGCGAAGCAGGCGGCGGTCGCGGTGCCGAGGGTGGCCGCCTGAAGGGGGCCGCGCATGCGCCGGGCGGCCGCCAGGAGGACGGCGACGCAGCACGTCAGCCCGCCTCCGACGGCGAGCCAGTGCCAGTCGGAGGCGCGGTCGCCGCCGGGCGCCGGGGACGCGCTGAGCAGGAAGAGCGCCAGTCCGCCGGCCAGCATCACGAAGGAGCGCCAGGTGGCCGCCCTGGGGCGGCGGCGGAACACGATCGCGCCGATGAGCAGGGTGAACAGCAGTTCGCTGGCCAGCAGGGGCTGCACCAACGAGAGCTGCCCGGAGTCGAGGGCGATCACCTGGAAGACCGCCGACGCAGACATGGCCAGTGCTCCCGCCCACCAGAAGGGGCGGCGCAGCAGTCCCGCCAGACGGGCCGTCGCCGCGCGGGCTCCGTGGCCGGAAACCTCGTCGGGCTCAACCGCGGCCCGCCGCTGCAGGACCGACGCCGCCCCGTTGGACAGCGCGGACAGCAGCGCCGTGATGACGGTGAGCACGTTCATGCGACTGCCTGTCGTTCGCGGGAGGAACCCGGCGGGCGGCCACCGCACGCTCGGTAGGCGGACAAAGATGGCCAAAGCGAACAAAGGCGTATCCGCCGTGCACGGTGATAAACCTGTCCCTACCGCCCGCATGCGAAGGGCTGCGCAGGGTGGAGACCGGTCGGCGCCCGTCGGCGGCCGGTGTCCCGGACACCCGTCGTACCTTCGCTCACTGCTCCCCCGAGGTGACCATGCCGCATACGCGCATCCGGCCGTGCCCGTGCCCTCCGGCCCGCCCCGCTCCGCGGGTACGCCCGGCCGGACGGACGGCGGCCGCCACGCCGGTGCGACGGCTGCCGTGAGCCGGCTGCTGGTGGTCAGCGCGAGCATGGGGTCGGGCCATGACGCGGTGGCCCGCGAGCTGGCCCGGCGGCTGCGCGCGGGCGGGCACGAGGCCGTGCACCGGGACGTGCTGGAGCTGCTGCCCGCCCGTGTCGGGGACGGACTGCGCGGCTTCTACCGCGCGACGATCCGGCATGTCCCCGCCCTCTACGGGGGCATCTACGCCGCCTTCTTCCGCGGCGGCGGGGGGCCGCGGCCCGGCAGCGCGCCGCTCGCCGCGCTCGCCGGCGACCGGCTGCGGGCGGAGGTGGCGCGCGAGCGCGCCGACGCGGTCGTGTCGGTCTTCCACCTCGCCGCCCAGCTCACCGGCGGGATGCGGGCTCGGGGGCGGCTGGCGGTGCCCGGCGCGGTGGTCATCACCGACTTCGCCGTCCACCGGCAGTGGCTGCACCGGGGCAACGACCTGCATCTGTGCCTCACCCCGCAGATCGCCCGGGAGGTGCGGCACCGTCTGGGGCGCCCTGCCACCGCCTGCGGTCCGCTGCTGGCGGACCGTTTCCGTCCGCACCCGACCGGCGAGGCGTCCTGGCGCCGGCGGCTCACGACGGGCGGCGGACGCCCACCCGTGCTGCTGTCCGCGGGCGCGTGGGGGGCGGGCAGCCGGCTCGGCGGGACGGCCCGGCTGCTGTCCGGCGCGGGCTATCTGCCGGTCGTCCTGTGCGGCCGCAACGAGCGTCTGCGCCGCCTGCTGTCGAAGGTGCCGGGGACGCTCGCGCTGTCCTGGGTGGACGACATGCCGGGCCTGCTCTCGGCGTGCGCGGCGGTCGTCGACAACGCGGCGGGGCAGACGTCGCTGGAAGCGCTGGCCGTCGGCGTGCCGGTCGTCGGATACCGCCCGATCCCCGGCCACGGCGCCGAGGGGGTGCGCCGCATGGCGGCGCTCGGCCTGACCGAGCACGCCGCCGACCCGTGGCAGCTCGTGCGGTCCCTGGACCGCCTCACCTCCGGCGGCCCGGCGCCCGGCCGGCACGCCTCGGCCGCCCGCGGTCTGCTCCGGGGTGACGTCGTGGGCCCGCTGGAACGTCTCTGCTCCTGACGTCCGGGCGACCTCATCAGCGTCCGGCGCGGGCCGTGCGCGCCGGATGCCCGACCTCGTGTTCGCCCAGCGGTCCGACGGTCAGACCGGCCTCGCGGCAGGCGCCGACGAGCCGGGGCAGCGCGGCCAGCGCCGCCCGCCAGCAGTCCGGTGCCGCCTGGCGGTCGGTGTCGTGCAGCAGCACCGTGCCGCCGCCCCGCAGGTCCGGCAGGACGGTCGCCGTCACGGAGTCAGCGCTGGCACCGGCCGCCCAGTCGCGGCCCCAGGCGGTCCACAGGACCGGGCGCAGCCCGGTGCGGCGCGCGGCCAGCAGCCGGTCGCCGGTCAGGATGCCGTACGGGGGCCGGTACCACAGCGGGCTCGCGCCGGACACCTCCGCGACGGCCCGCGCGGCCCGGGCCAGCCGCCGGGTCTCCCTGACCGGCGCGGGCCGCCACGGGCGGTCGTGCGTCCAGCCGTGCACGGCGAGTTCATGACCGCGCCGGACGATCTCGTGGCTGAGCCGCCGGTGGGCCAGCACCTGCTCGCCGAGCACGAAGAACGTGGCGCGGACCGCCAGGTCGTCCAGCGCGGCGAGGAAGGCGGGGGTGGATCGGGGATCGGGGCCGTCGTCGAAGGTCAGCGCCACATGGTCGGTGCGGCCGGCGCCGGCGAGGGCGGGCAGCCAGGCGCGGCGCGGTCCGGGGAGCCAGGTGACGGCCGGGACGACATGGGCGGCGGCCAGCACGGGCACGGCGGCGATGGCCGCGGTGAGCAGCCGGCCACGACGGGCTCCGCCCCGCATACGCGTCTCCCTTCACGTCCGTCCGTCCGGCGGTCACCGGGCAGGGACGGATCGCCGTACGGGTCGTCAGCCGAACCGGGCCGCCAGGCGCCGGTACGGCTTCGGTGCCAGGCCGCGGACCGCGACCGGGAGGCGGAGCCAGCCGGGCACGAACACCTCGTGGCGTCCGCCGCGCACGGCCTCGACCACCGCCGCGGCCACCCGCTCGGGCGGGACCGGCCGCGGGCGGCGGCGGGAGTAGGGCACCCCTCTCCGGGCGAAGAACGGCGTGTTCACCACGCCCGGTACGACATGGGTCACCCCGACGCCGGTGCCGTTCAGCTCGTACCGCAGCGCGTCGGCGAAGGTGCCGAGGCCCGCCTTCGCCGCGGAGTACACCGCTTCCTCGCGCACCCCGACGCACCCGGCGACGGAGCCGATGAGCACCAGCCGGCCCCGGCCGCGCGCCACCATGTGCGGCAGTACCTGGCGGACCAGGTGCACCACCGAGGCCAGGTCGACGGTGAGCACCCGGTCCACCTCGCTGCTGGGCATCGAGGTGAACGGGCCGGCCCAGCCCACTCCGGCCGCGGCGACGAGGAGATCGACGCCGGGTGCCCGGCGCAGGGCGTGTTCGGCCAGTTGCCGGGCGCCGTCGGCGCCGCCCAGGTCGCAGGGGATGGCGACGCCGGACGTCTCGCGCGCCACCGCGTCCAGCCGGGCGCGGTCGCGTCCGGAGAGGAGCAGCGTCCACCGCTCCCCCGCCAGGGCCCGCGCGACCGCCGCGCCGATCCCGGAGGACGCGCCCGTCACGAGCGCCACGCCCGTGGTGGGCGCGGTGCCCGGCAGGAGGGTGGACGGGGCGGGGTACGGATCCGCCGTGGCGCGTCCCAAGCTGAACCTCCTCGAGTGATGGCCCCGGCGCGGATCACGGGGTCCGCCGGCCGCTCGTGAGCGCACGCTCTCCGCCCCGCCCGTCCCCGTGCGTCCGTGCGCCGTGCGCCCGTCGATGCCGACGACCATCGAGGGATAGCCGGAGCTCACGGCTTTCAAACGTGCGCGGGCGCCGGCCCGCGGGCACGGGAGACGCCCGGGCGCGGCGCGGTCGGGTCCGTCCCGTGCCGAACCGGTGAGGTGACCGCCCCGGGCCGTTCGGCGCTTTGATGCGTCGGCACCGGCGCGCCGGACGGCACGGCGATGAGCCATGCGGGTGTTCTTTCCGGGACGGTCCCGGCCTGCGTCCCGCCGTCCGGAGCCTTCGCCCGGTCCGGGCGGGAGGATGGCACGCCGTGGTGTACCTCTTCGGCCTTCCCGCCGCGTGTCTGCTGGGCTTCGGCTTCGTGCTCCAGCAGCACGCGGCCGAACGCGAACCGCTGTCCCTGATGTTGTCGTTCAGGCTGCTGCTGGACCTGGTGCGGGTGCCGCTGTGGCTGGCGGGCATCGGCTGCATGGTGCTCGGTCAGGTCCTCGGCGCGCTGGCGCTGACGCAGGGCAGCCTGGCCCAGGTGGAGCCGTTGCTCACCATGAACCTGCTCTTCGCGATGGCCCTGGCCCGGTGGATGGGCGACCAGCCGCTGGGCTGGTCGGGGTGGCTGGGGGCGCTGGCCCTCAGCGGCGGGGTCGCCGCCTTCGTGGTGGCGGGGCGCCCGCACAGCGGTCAGGGCGAGGCCGGCGCGTTGCGGCACTGGGTGGTGATCGGCTGCGTGCTGGGGGTGGCCGGGATCCTCGTCGTCATCTCCCAGCGACTGCGGCTGCTGCACCGGCCGCCGCTCCTGGCCGCCGCGGCCGGCGCGCTGTACGGCCTGCAGGACGCGCTCACCCGGGTCTGCGGCGGCATCTTCGGCGCCGAGGGGCTCACCGGGCTGCTGGCCTCGTGGCAGCCGTGGGGCGTGGTGGCGCTGGCGGTGGTGGGGCTGCTGCTGGTGCAGAGCGCCTTCGAGGCCGGGCCGCTGCGGCTGTCCCTGCCCGCGCTGAGCGCCGCCGAGCCGCTGAGCGGCATCGCCTGCGGCATCGGCTTCCTCAACGACGAATTGCGGACGACGCCGGGCGCGCTGGCCTGGCAGGCGGCCGGGGTGGTGGCGGCGCTCACCGGGGTCTTCGTGCTGGGCCGGCATCCGGTCATGCCCAGCGGCGAGCGCCGCCCCGAGCCGCCGCCGCACCACCTGATCCACCGGCACTGACGGGCTCTGGGCCAGCTAGGCGGCCGAGCGCATAAATCGTATGTCGCGCCGGGCTCCCTCTTGCCTCCGACGGCACGGCACCCATACGCTCACCATCCGTACCGACTGGCCGGTATGCTCTGTTCAAACATCAGTGCGCGCCGACGCCGTCCTGCCGACCGTGCCGGCCGCCGATCCGACGCGACCGTCGAAGGAGCCGCCGGAGTTGAGCGGAATCAACGGCCAGGTCCGCCTGGCCGCATGTCCCGTGGGAGAGCCGCGGCCCACCGTCGAGGAGGCGATCCTGATGCGACTGTTCCGTGGTGATAACCACGGCAAGCTGGTGCTGAAGATCGCGGACCGACCGGCCTGAGGGGGAGAAACACGATGAAAGCACTGACCTACCATGGCCGTCACGACATCCGCTACGGGGATGTCTCCGACCCGGCCGTCACCAGCCCTACCGACGCGGTGGTGCAGGTGACAGCGGCCGGCATCTGCGGCAGCGACCTGCACATCTACCGCGGCAACCCGTTCAGCCCGGAACTGGGCTACACGCCGGGGCACGAGTGCGTCGGCGTAGTTGTCGACACCGGCGGCCAGGTGACCCGCTTCAGGCCCGGCGACCGGGTTCTGGTGCCCGCCTCTGTCGGCTGTGACCAGTGCCGGTCGTGCGCGGCCGGGTTCACCGCCCGGTGTGAGCGCGCCACGTCCAGCACGGACCTCTGCTACGGAGTGAGCCCGCAGCTCCCGGGCAGCCAGGCCCAGGCCCTGGCGGTGCCACACGCCGACGTCAATCTGGTGCACTTGCCCGAGGGCATCTCCGACGAGGCCGCCGTCGTCCTGACGGACAACGCCCCCACGGCCTGGTACGGCTGCCGCCGAGCCCGCATCCAGCCCGGCGAGACCGTCCTGGTCATCGGCCTCGGCCCGGTCGGCCTCATGGCCGCCCAGTCCGCCTTCGCGATGGGCGCCGCGCGGGTGCTGGGCGCGGACCTGGTCGCGGAGCGCCGCGCCTTCGCCGCCACCCTGGGTGTCGAGCCGGTCGAGGGCGAGCACGCGCGGACGGCCATACGGGACATGACCGACGGACGCGGGCCGGACGCCGTGGTGGAGGCCGTGGGTTCGGACGCCACCATCGAGCTCGCCCTCAAGGCCGTCCGGCAGGCCGGCCGGGTCAGCGTCATCGGGGTCAGCCAGAGCAAGGCCTTCCCCTTCCATATGGGACTTGCGCAGATCAAGGAACTGGAGTTCGCCATCGGGCTGTGCTCTGTGCACTACGAACTCCCCGCTCTGATCGCCCTCACCCGTGCCGGCCGGATCAAGCCAGAGGTCGTGGTCTCCCACCGCTTCGCCCTCTCCGAAGGCCCGGCGGCGTACGAACTGTTCGCAGGCCGCTCCGACGGCGTCCGCAAGATCCTTCTCGACCCCACCCGCTGACCCTCCTGCGCAGGGCCGCCTCGTCCGATCCCCCGCGGCAGGCCCTGCGCCTCTTGCGCGGCCCGGGGAATCCCGCCGCGTCGCCCCGCAGGACCTCGGGCAGCCGGTTCCGGGGGAACAGGTTCCGCAGCCGAAACCGAGCGGCTCCGCCCGCCGCGCCGTGGGCAGGACCTGGCACGGGTGCGCCGTTCCGGCGTGGACGTGGCCAGGGCACCCGCGGCCTTCCCGCTTACGAGCGTGCGCTGGGCGCACTTCAAGACCGTGCAGCAGACGCTGCCGGCGCCATCCGGTCGAAACACCCCGCATCATGAGCGCGAACGTTCCGCAGGACGACTGATCGCCGCTGGGCGAGATGGCCGTTCCCGAGCAGGGGGTAGGGCGCACTCCCCAGAACGACTGGCGTGGTTGCGGTAGTCCGTCTGGCGTGTGCGGGCGGCGCAGCTGCGGTCATGCGACGGCGATGGCACGACTCCGCCGCGCCCCTGAAGGAGGCAGGCCGTCGACCGAGCCGGGCCGACGCCGCCCACAGCCGCTCCCAGGGCCCCACCGTGCGGGCGGTTCACGCCACTTGGGAGGTCCCGCCGCTACACGTCGTCACGCTCCGGGAAGAGCACGTGAGCGGCTCGAGAATCCGTTGCCGGGTCGCTTGTCGCCCTGCCGCAGTCCCCGTGCGGTCGGCGCAGGCGGCGCGGGACGCCGCTGAGCCGGCTCATCCGAGTAGTTGCGCGCTGCTGACCGGTTCGCGCCGCTGCTGTCCATTGATGCGGTGCCGTTCGATGGACGAACGCCGGTACACCTCCTGCCGCACCCGCTGGATCTCGCCGACAGGCCGGTGCTCCTCGCGTGAGCGCCACGGTGTGATCGACGTGGCGTCGGCGGCCGCCACGTTCTCGTCCCCGCCGATGTCCTGGCGCGGGAGGGCCACACGGGCGACGGTCACCCACGGGGACAGTTCCTGGGGCCACTTCACGGAGGTGTTGTCCACCGGCATGCGGGCCAGATCGGTGTTGAGCTGCACCTGGAGTTCGAAGGAGTGGTCCCGTTCCGCGGCCTCGGCAACGAGTGTGTGGCGGAACGCCTCGTTGTCCGCGCGCACGTCCACGATCTCGTGCGTCAGGGAGGCCACGGACTCGTTCGTGGGCACGGTCCGGATCTTGGCGATGTGGTCGCCGTACCGGAAGGCGCCCATGCTGTTGTAGGTGTACGACAGCAGGTTCCTGCGCGGGACGGTGGTGAACGACAGCATGGCGAACAGTTCGTCCCACAGCCAGCTGTCGGGACCGATGAGCGTGCCCCGGCGGGTCAGGAACTCCGCCATCCAGGTCTTGCGGCGGGCTGGGTTCACCAGGGCCTCCGGCAGCTCCGCGAACAGGTCCTCGATGACCATGTAGTCGTAGGCGGTGTTCGCGAAGAAGACATCGTTGTTGATCAAGTTGAGGTCGAAAGTACCGCTGTCCGGTTCGTCGTCCAGCAGTGAGGGGCCGGGGACCCCGAACAGCTTGATGCCCATCCCACACGCCGCGCCCAGCTGATGGTCGGGGCGCTGATGACCAAGGCCGTTGGAGTAGCGGACGACGGCGTCGTACACGGTGGGTCGGGCGAAGATGCCCTGACCGTAGAAGCCGCGGTTGTCACCGACCGTGACCGTGGCCTTGAGAAGGCCGTAGGTCTTTCCGTGGGCCGTGCGGACGGCGCGGCCGACGGCCTCGCGCTCGACCGAGGTGCGGGTGCGCTGCGCCACCTGTGCCACCACCGCATCCAACTCCTGCTGGTAGGTCGTACGTTCGGCGGGGCGGTAATCCTCGTAGCGGACCGGATCCATGGTGTTGCCTCCCTGTGCTGTGGTGTCGACTCCAGACGCTAGCCAGCAATTAAATTGTGCACAACATAACTGACTGTGGTGAATCACACGTTGGCGAGCGCAACCACGTCGGGGGTACACCACACCCCAGGGTCGATGCATACGGTGCTCGAAGGCGGACCGGGCGGCCGACCTCGCACCCCGAGCGGGTGCTGACGGACGCCCACCCTGCCTGACTGTCGCCGAACTTGACCGAGCTTCAGCGGTGGTGACGACCGTGGCCCTCGCCATCGCCACCACGGGAACGCTCGCGCTGGACACGGGGTCGGGCCGGGTGGCGTCCCTTGTCGTGGTGTAGCCGATCAAGGTGTGGGAGTGCGCGGGCGTTGGTGCCCTCCTCGTAGTAGCCGCCGGGCACCCAGCGGCCGCGCGGGGTCACGGCGTAGCGCCCGCGCCCCCGATGAGGGAGGCGAAGACGGCGTCGTCGTGCCAAGCGGGCGCGCACGGCCAGTTGACGGCGCCGTCCGGTCCGATCAGTGCGCCGCGTTCCCCGTCCGCCGGCAGCGCGTAGTCGTGCAGTGCGTGCAGCGGGAACGAGGTGCTGCTCATCGGTGCTGTCTCCTCCTCGGCTCGGGCCGCGTCCGGATACCCCTTCCTGGCCGCCCGCATGGGAACGCGATTTCACGGCGGGTGACGGGCCCGGGCGCGGGGCGAGCGGGAGGTCGCCGTGCTGCGCCGGGCGATGGGGTGCGGCCGTGATACGTCGGGCGATCAGGTGCGAGGGCCGTCATACGGTGTCGGCGGGGTCCGGGCAGAACACCGGTACCCGCTGGACGAGGTTGTTGGCGAAGCCGCCCCGGTTCCAGGACTGTTCCAGCGGCTGGCCGTTCCCGGCGGCGTCGTGGGCGCGGACGCTCAGCACGTGGTCGCCGGGCTCGGCGAACCACTCGTAGGTCCACCGGCGCCACGCCCAGCGGTGTCCGCGGTCCGGTTCGAGATCGGCGGGGTGGCTGCTCGCGCCGCCGTCCGTGCTGACCTCCACCGACGTCACCGGGGCGCGCCCCGACCAGGCCCGTCCCTCGATGCGGACCGGGCCCGGCGCGACGACCCGCGTACGGGACATGAAGTCGGGAAAGCCGGGCGGTATCAGCAGCGCCCGGGGAGCGATGCACGCGACGGGCACTCCCGGTTCCTCCGGCTCCTGCCTGATCCGGTAGGCGACGGACTGCTGGAAGCCGGTGAAGGGCTGGTCGGTGACGGTGATGGCGCGCAGCCACTTCACCTGGGCCATGCCGTACCAGCCGGGCACCACCAGGCGCAGGGGCCTGCCGTGCTGGGGCGGCAGGGGCGCGCCGTTCATGGCGTAGGCCACCAGGACCTCGGGCTCCGCGCCGGTGGCGACGTCGAGCGGGAGGGCGCGCTCGTAGTCCTGTTCGACACCGCGTTCCACTCCGTGGTCGGCGCCGGTGAAGACGACGTCGACCGCGTCGGGGGCGGCACCGGCCTCGGCGAGGAGGAGGCGCAGCGGAACGCCCGTCCACTCCGCCGTGCCCACCGCTTCCAGCAGCCAGGGCTGGCTCACCGGCCTCGGCGACAGCAGGGCTCTGCCGTTTCCGGCGCACTCGAGGGTCACGCGCGTCGTGACCGCTGGAAGGGCGCGCAGCTCCGCGGCCGAGAGGGTGAGGGCGCGCCGCACGCGTCCGCCCAGGGTCAGCCGCCAGGCGGTGTCGTCCGGCACGTACGGGATGTCGTAGTGGGTGAGGACGTAGTGCAGGCCCGGCGGGGTCAGGTCGTAGCGCAGGGCCTCCAGCGGCAGGCCGTGGTTGCGGGCGGCCAGCGCCAGTTCGTCCTGCCCGAGGCCTTCGTCCGTCGCGGCCAGCCGGGCAGGAGCGCTCACGTCGGCGAGTCGACGCCCCATGCCGTCGATTATTCGCCCCGGCCCGCGCTCGCGCACCGGCTGGACAGGCGCGGCCCGCGCTCGCGGGTGCGTCCGGCGTCTTGACGTCCCGGGCGCCAGTGGCGATCCTCGGGGCAGATTGTGTCGTACATGACAATACCTGCCGGACAACACCGCGCCATCCCGCCGACCGAGGGACGTGGGCCGTGACCGTACACAGAGGCTCGTACCGCCATCGCAGGGACGCGGGCGTCCTTTCGGTGCTGCTCCTGGTGCTGGCCGTCGTCCTGAGTCCCACGCCGAGTTCGGCGGCGGCCGGGAACGACTGGTGGACACCCGTGGCACGACCCGCTCCGGACGCGCGGATCAACGTCACCGGCGAGCCGTTCAAGGGCACCGACGCCCAGGGCCGGGTACGGGGGTTCGCCGACGCCCACGACCACCTCTTCGCCAACGAGGCCTTCGGCGGCCGGCTCATCTGCGGCAAGGTGTTCTCCGAGGCCGGGATCGCCGACGCGCTCAAGGACTGCCCCGAGCACTACCCCGACGGCTCACTCGCCGTCTTCGACTTCATCACCAGGGGCGGCGACGGCAGGCACGACCCGGTCGGCTGGCCGACGTTCAAGGACTGGCCCGCCCATGACTCGCTGACCCACCAGCAGAACTACTACGCGTGGGTGGAGCGCGCCTGGCGCGGCGGTCAGCGCGTGCTCGTCAACGACCTCGTCACCAACGGCGTGATCTGCTCGGTCTACTTCTTCAAGGACCGCAGCTGCGACGAGATGACGTCGATCCGGCTGCAGGCGAAGCTGACCTACGACCTCCAGTCCTACATCGACCGGATGTACGGCGGCCCCGGCAAGGGCTGGTTCCGGATCGTCACCGACAGCGCGCAGGCCCGCGAGGTCATCGAGCAGGGCAAGCTCGCGGTCGTGCTGGGCGTGGAGACCTCCGAGCCGTTCGGCTGCAAGCAGATCCTGGACGTCCCGCAGTGCGACCGGCACGACATCGACGCGGGCCTGGACGAGCTGTACGCGCTCGGGGTGCGCAGCATGTTCCTCTGCCACAAGTTCGACAACGCGCTGTGCGGGGTGCGCTTCGACTCCGGCGGGCTCGGAACGGCCATCAACGTGGGGCAGTTCCTGTCGACGGGCACGTTCTGGAAGACCGAGAAGTGCGCCGGCCCGCAGCACGACAACCCCATCGGCTCGGCGGCCGCGCCCGGGGCCGAGGCGAAGCTCCCGGCGGGGGTGAGCGTCCCCGCGTACGGCGCGGACGCGCAGTGCAACGTCCGCGGGCTCACCGACCTCGGCGAGTACGCCGTGCGCGGCATGATGAAGCGCAAGATGATGCTGGAGATCGACCACATGAGCGTCAAGGCCGCCGGCCGCGCGCTCGACATCCTGGAGGCCGACTCCTACCCCGGCGTGATCTCCTCGCACAGCTGGATGGACATGAACTGGACCGAGCGGGTCTACGGTCTCGGCGGATTCGTCGCCCAGTACATGAACGGCTCGCAGGGGTTCGTCGCCGAGGCGAACCGCACGAAGGCGCTGCGGGAGAAGTACGGCGTCGGCTACGGCTACGGCACGGACATGAACGGCGTCGGCGGCTGGCCCGGGCCCCGTGGCGCCGACGCCCCCGACAAGGTGGTCTACCCCTTCCGCAGCGTCGACGGCGGCTCCCTCATCGACCGGCAGACCACGGGCGAGCGCACCTGGGACCTGAACACCGACGGGGCCGCGCACTACGGCCTGGTGCCGGACTGGATCGAGGACATCCGGCGGGTGGGCGGCCAGGACACGGTGAACGACCTGTTCCGCGGAGCCGAGTCCTATCTCGGCACCTGGGGAGCGGCCGAACGGCACCAGGCCTCGGCCGACCTGGCCGACGGGGCCCCGGCCACGGCGAGTTCGTCCGAGTGGAACCCGTTCACCAGCTACGCGCCGGGCCGGGCGGTGGACGGCCGGCGGGACACCCGATGGGCCAGTGACTGGAGCGACGGCCAGTGGCTGCGGATCGACCTGGGCTCGACCCACCTGGTCGGACGGGTCACGCTCGACTGGGAGCGGGCGTACGGCAGGTCGTACCGGATCGAGCTCTCGACGGACGGGGTGGACTGGCGGACCGCCTGGTCGACCACCACCGGCGACGGCGGACTGGACACCGCACGCTTCACCCCCGCGCCGGCCCGCTACGTCCGCGTCACGGGCACCGGGCGCGGGACCCAATGGGGCTACTCGCTGTACGAGGTCGGCGTGCACAGCGGCTGACACCGGCGGCCCCGGCCTCGTCGTCCAGGCCGCCGCGCAAGGCCGGCCGCGGCGCCGTCTTGTGGCGGGGCGGCCCAGCCACTTCAATGCTCTCTACCTCCCCACAGGAGAACACCTGTCCCACACACCCAGTGAAGGGGTTCTTCTTGACCGCCATACGCGCCACCGCCGTCACCGCGGCCACCTGCGCCCTCGTCCTCGCCGCCGCGCTGCCGTCCTCCGCGATCAACTCGTACAACGCCACTCCCGCGCCCGAACGCACCGAGGTCGGCGCCCTCGTGGCCACCTGGGACGACGACGGCGACCCTGCGACCCCGGACCGCGCCGACTGGGTGTGCTCCGGCACCATGATCGACGCGAACACCTTCCTGACCGCCGCCCACTGCACCAGCGACTGGCCGGCCGGGGTCAGGTTCTACGTATCCCTCGACCAGGACGTCCAGGCCGGGCTCGACGCCGCCGCGAAGCGGTACCCCGGTGACCCGGCCGCCCAGGCGAACGCCGTCGCGGTCGAGGGCACCGCGCACACCCACCCCGGCTACCCGGGCCCCTCCTCCGACCCGCACGACATCGCGGTGATCGAACTGCCCGCCGCGAAGGCCGCGTCCCGCTGGTCGTTCACCCCGGCCACCCTCCCGGCCGCGAACCAGCTGGACACCCTCACGTCGAAGGAGCTGGACTCCACCGACTGGGTCGTCGCCGGATACGGCACACAGGAGGCGTCGCGGGGGCCGGGCGGCCAGACACATCCGGGCGGCGGGGTCCGCATGAAGGCGCCCGTGAGCTTCAACGCCCTCGACAAGGCCTGGGTCCGCCTCGGCATGACGGCGCCCCAGGGCAACGGCGGTGCCTGCTACGGCGACTCCGGCGGCCCCAACTTCGCGCTGCTCGGCGGCAAGAGGATCCTCACCTCCACGACCATCACCGGCGACACCCCGTGCTACGCCACGAACGTCACCTACCGCCTCGACACCCCTGGGGCCCGGGCGTTCCTGTCCCCCTTCGTGAAGCTGCCGTAGCCGCCGCGCGACGCCGCTGTCGGCCGGCGGCTCGCGGCCGGGGCGCGGGACCGCCTGGCCGTCGAGGGCGCGCCGTCCGGGGTGGAACCCGGACGGCGCGCCATCAGGACCGGCCTGAGCGGGCCGGGGCTCCGGTTCAGGCCGCCGTCGCCCCGCCGTGGTCCGCGCGGTCGCGGTGGATCGGGGTGTCCGTGCCGGTGAGGGGGACGCCGGTCCCGCCCCGCCGGGCGGCGACGATCTCCGCCACGATCGACAGGGCCGTCTCCTGCGGGGTGCGGGCGCCGAGGTCGAGTCCGATCGGGGACCGCAGCCGGGCCAGTTCCCGTGCGCTCACGCCCTCTTCGCGCAGCCGCCGTTCACGGTCCTCGTGGGTGCGGCGCGAGCCGAGCGCGCCGATGAACGCCACCGGCAGCGCGAGCGCCGCCTTCAGCAGCGGTACGTCGAACTTGGCGTCGTGGGTGAGGACGCACAGGACCGTACGAGCATCGGTCTCCGTCCGCCGCAGATAGCGGTGGGGCCAGTCGACGACGACCTCGTCGGCGTCCGGGAAGCGGGCCGGGGTGGCGAAGACGGGCCGGGCGTCGCAGACGGTCACGTGGTAGCCGAGGAACTTGCCGGCCCTGGCCAGCGCGGACGCGAAGTCCACCGCACCGAAGACGATCATGCGCGGCGGCGGCACGTTCGACTCGACCAGCAGGGTGAGGCCGCCGGGGCAGTGGGAGCCGTCCTCGGCGATGTCCACCGTGCCGGTGCGCCCCGCCTCCAGCAGCGCCCCGGCCTCCGCCACCGCCGTCCGGTCCAGTTCCCGGTGACCGCCCAGACCGCCCTCGTGGGTGCCGTCGGGCCGCACCAGCAGGGCGTGGCCGAGGAGTTCGGCCGGGCCCCGGACGACCCGGGCGAGAGCGGCCGGCTCACCGTGGGCGGCCGCCGACAGAGCTGTCGCCAGGGCGCTGCGGGCGGGCGCCGGCGCGCCCACCGGCGTGATCAGCACGTCGATGGTGCCGCCGCAGGTCAGGCCGACGGCGAAGGCGTCCTCGTCGCTGTAGCCGAACCGCTCCAGGACGCTCTCGCCGGTCTCCAGCGCCTCCTGGCACAGGTCGTACACGGCGCCCTCCACGCACCCCCCGGAGACCGAGCCGAGGACGGTGCCCTCGCGGTCGACGGCGAGGGCGGCGCCGGGTCCGCGGGGCGCGCTGCCCGCGACGGCCACCACGGTGGCGACGGCGAACTCCCGGCCCTCCTCGATCCAGTGGTTCAGCTCCTCGGCCAGATCAAGCATCCGGCGCTCCTCCGGGGGCCGTGAGGACGCGGTCGGGCCGGATGGGGAGGTTGCGGTGGCGGACGCCGGTCGCGTGCCAGACGGCGTTGGCGATGGCGGCCGCGGCGCCCACGATGCCGATCTCGCCGATGCCCTTGATCCCGACCGGGTCGTCGGGATCGGTGTCCTCGATCCAGTCGGCCTCGATGCGCGGGACGTCGGCGTGCGTGGCCACGTGGTAGCCGGCGAGGTCGGCGCCGACGTGGCCGCCGCTGGCGCGGTCCCGGACGGCCTCCTCGTGCAGGGCCATGGAGATGCCCCAGGTCATGCCGCCCAGGAACTGGCCGCGTGCGGTGAGCGGGTTGACGATCCGGCCGGCGGCGAAGATGCCGAGCATGCGGCGCACGCGTACCTCGCCGGTGGCGACGTCCACGGCGACCTCCGCGAACTGGGCTCCGTAGGAGTGCCGTTCGGCGGGTGCGAGGGCGCCGATGGCGGCGGTGGTGTCCGACCGTACGGTGATGCCCTCCGCCGGGATGTCGGTGCTCAGGGCAAGGCGTTCGCGCAGTTCGGCGGCGGCCGTCGTGACCGCCCAGGACCAGGAGCGGGTGCCCATGGAGCCGCCGGCGATCATCGCCGGGCCGAAGTCGCTGTCGCCGATGCGGACCCGGACGCGCTCGGGGGCGGCGCCCAGCGCGTCCGCGGCGACGAGGGTGAGCGCGGTGCGGGCCCCGGTACCGATGTCGGCCGCGGCGATACGGACCGTGAAGGTGCCGTCCGGGTGGGCGGTCGCGGTGGCGGTGGACGGTGCGGCGCCGGCGCCGAAGGAGGCCGCGGCCGTGCCGGTACCGAGCAGCCAGCGCCCGTCGCGGCGCCGGCCGGGGCGCGGGTCGCGGTCCGCCCAGCCGAACCTGCGGGCGCCCTCCTGGAAGCAGGCGGGCAGGTTGCGGCCGGCGAAGGGCAGCCCGGAGACCGGCCCCCGCTCCGGTTCGTTGCGCAGGCGCAGTTCGATCGGGTCGAGGCCGCACTTCTCGGCGAGTTCGTCCAGCGCCGCCTCCAGCGCGAACGAGCCGGGTGCCTCGCCCGGGGCCCGCATCCAGGTCGGGGTCGGCAGGTCGAGCCGTACCACGCGGTTGGCGGTGTGGTGGGCGTCGGCGTCGTACATCACGCGTGCCACGCCGGCGCTGGGTTCGACGAACTCGTGCACGGTGGAGGTGACGCTCACCGAGCGGTGCTCGAGGGCGCGCAGCCTGCCGGTGGCGTCGGCGCCCAGCCTGACGTGCTGCGTGGTGGGGCTGCGGTAGCCGGTCAGCGAGAACATCTGACGCCGGGTCAGCACCACGCGTACGGGCCGCCGCAGGGCGGTCGCCGCCATCACGGCGGCGACCTGGTGGGCGCGAACGCCCTTGCTGCCGAAGCCGCCGCCGACGTGCTCGGAGCGCACCCGCACCGAGGCCGGGTCGAGCGAGAAGAGGTTGGCGAGTTCACCGACGACCCAGGTGGCGCCCTGGTTGGAGTCGACGACCTCGAGCCGGCCGCCGTCCCAGCGGGCGGTCGCGGCGTGCGGCTCCATCATGCTGTGGTGCTCTTCGGGGGTGGTGTACTCGGCGTCCACGACATGCAAGGACGCGGCGAGTTCGGCTTCGAGGTCGCCCTTCTCCGTCACCGCCGGCATGAAGCCGTCCACCGGGTAGGCGTCGGGGTGCTCGCCGTCGAAGTCGACGTCGTGGGGCTCTTGTTCGTAGTGCACGACGAGCGACTCGGCGGCCTCCCTGGCCTGTTCCGGCGTCTCGGCGACGACCAGTGCCACCGGCCAGCCCAGGTGCGGCACCCGGTCGTGCTGGAAGACGGCGCAGGTGGGGTCCGGGGGCGTGCCCAGCATTCCGACGTAGTCGGTGTTGACGCGCGGGGCGTTGCGGTGGTCCAGGACGGCGACGACGCCCGGCATGTCCAGCACGGCGTCGGTGTCGAGGGCGCTGATGCGGCCGCGGGCGACCGTGGAGAGCACCAGCCAGCCGTGCGCCAGGCCCGTGAAGGGGATCTCTCCCGAGTAGCGGGCGGCTCCGGTGACCTTGTCCCTGCCTTCGACGCGGGTGTGCGCGGTGCCGACGGAGGCCGCCCGCGCGGGGGTGCCGGTCGTGACGGTGGTCATCGGTCGGCCTCCTCGGCGAGTTCGGTCAGGACGGCCACCACGAGGTTGCGCATCAGGGTCACCTTGTATCCGTTGTGGGGCAGCGGCCGGGCCGCCGTCAGTTCGGCGTCCGCGGCGGCGGCGAAGGTCTCGGCGCCGGCGGGCGCACCGGTCAGGACGCGTTCGGCCGCGTGGGCGCGCCAGGGGCGGGAGGCGACCGCGCCCAGGGCCAGGCGTGCGTCCCGCACGACTCCGTCCCGGATGTCGAGCGCGGCGGCGACCGAGCCGATGGCGAAGGCGTACGAGGCCCGCTCGCGCACCTTGCGGTAGCGGGAGTGGGCGGCGACCGGCGCGGGCGGCAGCGAGACACCGGTGATCAGGGCGCCGGGCGGCAGAGCGGTCTCGTGGTGCGGGGTGTCACCTACAGGCAGGTAGAACTCGGTGAGCGGCGACTCGCCCGGTCCGTCCGCTGTTTCGAAGTGGACGACGGCGTCGAGCGCGGTGAGCGCGACACCCATGTCGGAGGGGTGCACGGCGACGCAGTGGTCGGACGCCCCGAGAATGGCGTGGTTGTGGTGCTGGCCCCGGACGGCGGGGCAACCGCTGCCGGGGACACGCTTGTTGCAGGGCTTGGTGATGTCGGTGAAGTAGCCGCACCGGGTGCGCTGCAGCAGGTTCCCGCCGACGGTGGCCATATTGCGCAGCTGCCCGGAGGCCCCGGCGAGCACCGCCTGCGCGAGCACCGGGTAGCGGCGCCGGATCCCGGGGTGGGCGGCCAGGTCGCCGTTGGTGACGGTCGCGCCGATCCGCAGGCCGCCGTCGTCGGCCGACTCGATCTCGTCCAACGGCAGTTCGCGGATGTCCACGAGCCGGGCCGGCCGCTCCACACCTGTCTTCATCAGGTCGACGAGGTTGGTTCCGCCGCCGAGGAAGCGCGCGTCCGGGTCGGCACCGAGCACCGCGACGGCACCGGCCACGTCGGACGCCCGCTGATAGCCGAACTCCCTCATGCCACGGCCTCCTTCGTACCCGCAGCGGGGGCGGCGGGAGCGGCGGTGTCCGGGTCGGCCCCGGCCGCGCGGGCCACCGCCCGGACGATCGAGACGTAGGCGCCGCAGCGGCACAGGTTGCCGCTCATCCGCTCCCGGATCTCCTCGGCGGTCAGGGGTGGTGGTCCCGAGTCGGGACTGATGTCGCCGGTGACGGCGCTGGGCCAGCCCGCCGCGTGTTCCTGGATCACCCCGATCGCCGAACAGATCTGACCCGGTGTGCAGTAGCCGCACTGGAAGCCGTCCAGGTCGAGGAAGGCCTGCTGCACGGGATGGAGCTGATCGCCGTCGGCCAGGCCTTCGACGGTGGTGATCTCGCGGCCCTCGGCCGCCACGGCCAGCTGCAGGCAGGCCACGGTCCGGCGCCCGTCCACCAGGACGGTGCAGGCACCGCACTGGCCCTGGTCGCAGCCCTTCTTGGTGCCGGTGAGATCGAGGCGCTCGCGCAGGGCGTCGAGCAGGGTGGTGCGGTGGTCGACGGGCAGTGTGTACTTCTCGCCGTTGATCTTCAAGGTGATGACACTGGACGTCGATGAGGCCATGAGCAGCTTCTTTCGCATTTCCAGGAAGATGGGGGGTGGTCCGGCGACGGAGTGCCGGACGGTGCGGAGAGTGCGTGGTGCGGGCCGTTGCCGCAGGGTGGCGAAGCGAGGTGCGGGGCGCTTGGACCGAAAGGACGGACGCGGACTGCCGCGAGTTCGCCGCCCCGGCTATCGTGGACGCGACAACCGGACAGCTGTCCGCTACCTGGAAAACCTAACGGACAGCTGTCCGGTTAGCAAGGGCGAGGTTCGGCCACGGGCCTGCGAGGAGGACGAGTGCCATCGCGAGACGACTCACCCCGGCGCTCGGACGCGCAGCGCAACCGTGAGCGCATCCTGGAGGTGGCCCTCGGGGAGCTGACGCGCTGCGCGGACGCCCCGCTGAGCGCGATCGCCAAGAAGGCCGGTGTCGGGCAGGGCACGTTCTACCGGAACTTCCCCAATCGCGAGGCGCTCGTCCTGGAGATCTACCGGCACGAGATACAGCAGGTCGCCGACAGCGCGGCCCAACTGCTGCGGACCCGGCCGCCCGAGGAGGCCCTGCGCGCCTGGATGGACCGGCTGGCCGAGTTCGCCATGGCCAAGGCCGGTCTGGCCGACGCGATCCGCCAGGTCACGGGCGCGCCGGGCAGCCCGGCGAAGCCGACGCACACTCCGGTGACCTCCGCGGCCGAGTTGCTGCTGCGCGCCAACGAGGAGGCCGGCACGATCCGACCCGGCATCACGGCGGACGACTTCGTTCTGGCCATCGCGGGCCTCTGGCAGCTCGACCCGCACGACGACTGGCGGTCGCGCGCCGCCCGGCTCCTCGACCTCGTCATGGACGGCCTGCGCACCGGAGCGCCCGGAGCGCGGGCGCGGTAGGGGGCGCGGGGACGGTAGGGGCGGCGCGGCCACGACCGGAGCGCGGGGACGGCGGGCGTTGCGCGACCTCGACCCGAGAGGCACCCGGCACCTCCGGCCGCTGCGTGGAGATCACTCGCCGGTACCGTGACGCGGTAGCCCACGTGGACGACCCGCTCGGCCGGCCGGCGGCTCCGGCGATCCCGGGCGGCCGGACGCGGGCGGGCCGCCCCGATCCGCGTCCGGGAGGTCACCGCCCATGTCCGAGTCCGCCACCGCCACCGCCACTACAGCCGTGGCCGAGCCCCGCACCGCTCCGGTCCTCGCCGAGGTCGTCCGTTCCGGATTCGTCGAGGGGCGGCACCGGGGCAGCCTGGTGCTGCTCGCGGCGGACGGCTCGGTGGAGCTGGCGCTCGGTGACGTGACGTCCCCCGTCTTCCCGCGCTCCGCCAACAAGCCGATGCAGGCGGCGGGCATGCTGCGCGCGGGACTGCGGCTCGCGGGCGAACGGCTGGCCCTGGCGGCGGGCAGCCACTCGGGCGAGGCCTTCCACCGCGACCTGGTGCGCACGATGCTCGACGAGCACGGGCTGAGCCCCGAGAACCTGCGGTGCCCGCCCGCCCTCCCCCTGGACCAGGAGGAGCAGGAGAGGTACCTCGCGGCGGGCGCCCGGCGTGATCCGGTGGCCATGAACTGCTCCGGCAAGCACACGGCGATGCTCGCGGCGTCCGCGTTGCGCGAGTGGCCGCTGGAGTCCTACCTCGACCCCGGGCACCCGCTGCAGCGGCTCATCCGGACGGCGGTGGAGGAGGCGGCCGGGGAGCGGGTGGCGGCGGTCGGCACGGACGGCTGCGGGGCACCGCTCATGGCGATCAGCCTGACCGGCCTCGCCCGCGCCTTCCGCTCCTACGTCCTCGCCGAGCCCGGCACGCCCGAGCGACGGGTCGCCGACGCCATGCGCGCCCACCCCGAGTACGTCGCCGGCACCCGCCGTCACGACACGTGGCTGATGCGGGAACTGCCGGGCACGCTGGCGAAGGTGGGCGCGGAAGCGGTCCAGGGACTCGCCCTGCCCGACGGACGCGCCCTGGCCCTCAAGATCGAGGACGGCGGCGGCCGGGCCCTGGGACCTGTTCTGGCCCGTGCCCTGCGCCTGGCCGGTGTCACGGCACCCGTGATCGACCGCGTGGGCCGCGCGCCCCTGCTGGGCGGCGGCCGGGAGGTGGGAGAGGTACTGCCGGTCTTCTGAGGCCGAGCGCCGGGGCCGCGGCCGCCGTCCCGCGGCGCCGGCCGCACCAGCCGGTCGGACGCCGGGCGCCGCCCGTCAGGCGCCCGCCGTCACGGCCTTCAACTGCTCCAGCGAGTCCCGCAGCAGCCGCGACATCTCGCGCTCCTCGGCCGGCGCGATCCAGCGCTCGAAGCCGACCTTGAAGACGGCGATCCCCGCCTCCGCCGTCAGGCTCGCGGCCGGCTCGGCGACACCGCGGTCGCGCAGGGCACCGGCGAGGGCGGCCGACATGGAGGCGAGTTTGATCAACTCACGTTCCCGGAGTTCCGGGTTCGCCACGATCACGGCCTGCCGCCGCATCGCGTGCTCGCGCCGGTCGGCGAAGGCGTCGGCGAGCGCGTCGAGGGCCGTCGCCAGCACTTCGACCGGTGCCGCCGTCGCGGGCGCCCCGGCGACCGCCCGCACCATCAGCTCCTCCAGCTCATCCGAGCCGGCGAACAGCACCTCGCGCTTGTCGGCGTAGTGCCGGAAGAAGGTGCGCTCGGTGAGCCCGGCCCGCTTGGCGATCTCCGCCACAGTGGTCTGTTCGAACCCGTGCTCGCTGTACAGCTCCAGCGCCGCCTTCGCCAGGCGCTCCCGCCCGTTCGGCTCCCATCTGCCCATGGTCGGGATCCTACGCGATGACAGTGACTGACATCAGTGCTAACGTCGATGTCAGTCACTGACATCGACAGGTCTGGGGTTCTCCCATGCGCACTTTCGTGACCGGCGCTTCCGGCTGGATCGGTTCCGCCGTCGTTCCCGAACTCATCGACGCGGGCCACGGGGTCGTCGGCCTCGCCCGCTCCGACGCCTCCGCCGCCGCGCTCGAGGCGGCCGGCGCGGAGGTCGTCCGCGGCACCGTCGACGATCTCGGTGTGCTGCGTGACGCGGCCGCCGCCTCGGACGGCGTGATTCATCTGGCCTTCAAGCACGACATCGCCTTCAGCGGCGACTTCAAGGGGGCCGCAGAGGCCGATCGGCGCGCGGTCGACACGATCGGTGAGGCGCTCGCCGGCAGCGGGCGGCCGTTCGTCATCGCCTCGGGGGTGGCCGGACTGGCGCCGGGACGGGTGGCGACCGAGCGGGACATGCCCGTGGACGACGGGTCCCCGGTCTCGACCCGGATGGCCACAGCGCAGGCGGTTCTCGGCCTCGCCGAGCGCGGCGTTCGCTCCAGCGTGGTCCGGCTCTCCCCCACCTGCCACGGCGACGGCGACCACGGCTTCGTGGCCACCCTGGTCGGCATCGCCCGCGCCAAGGGGGTCTCCGGATACATCGGGGACGGCGCCAACCGCTGGCCCGCCGTCCACCGCCTCGACGCCGCGCGGCTGTTCCGCCTGGCGGTCGAGGCGGCGCCGGCGGGATCGGTGCTGCACGGCGTCGCGGAGGAGGGTGTCGCCATCCGGGACGTCGCCGAGGTGATCGGCCGCCATCTGGGCGTGCCCGTGACCTCCGTGGCACCGGAGGCGGCGGCCGGGCACTTCACCTGGCTGGGCGGCTTCCTCGGCCTCGACGCCCCGGCGTCGAACACCCTCACCCGCGAACTGCTCGGCTGGGAACCGGTCGAGCCCGGACTCCTCGCCGACCTCGGCAAGGGCCACTACTTCGACACGCAGGATCCCACCGCCTGACGGTGAACAGGCCCCCACCGCCTGACGGTGAAGG
The DNA here is from genome assembly GCF_040704065.1 of Streptomyces sp. NPDC047869. Taxonomy (NCBI): domain Bacteria; kingdom Bacillati; phylum Actinomycetota; class Actinomycetes; order Kitasatosporales; family Streptomycetaceae; genus Streptomyces; species Streptomyces sp. NPDC047869. Next base: position 126,177 of record NZ_JBEYRK010000010.1, on the reverse strand, counting down.
CGCCGTCCGGGCTCACGGCCGGCCGAGCCGACCCCGGCACCGGTGAAGGGACTTCCGGCCGACGGCGGGACCCCCGGCCGGTGCCCCTGCCTCAGTTCGCCGTGGACGAGGCCCGGCGCGGCAGCTTCCAGCCGGGGCGCGGGAAGTGGCAGGTGTAGCCGTTCGGATAGCGCTCCAGGTAGTCCTGGTGCTCGGGCTCGGCCTCCCAGAAGTCACCGACGGGCTCGACCTCGGTGACGACCTTCCCCGGCCACAGTCCGCTCGCCTCGACGTCGGCGATCGTGTCCACGGCGACGCGGTGCTGCTCCTCGTCCGCGTAGTAGATCGCGGACCGGTAGCTGCGCCCGATGTCGTTGCCCTGGCGGTCCCGCGTGGTCGGGTCGTGGATCTGGAAGAAGAACTCCAGGATGTCGCGGTAGCTCGTGGCCGCGGGATCGAAGAGGATCTCGATGGCCTCGGCGTGGTCGCCGTGATCGCGGTAGGTGGCGTTCGGCGTGTCACCGCCGGAGTAGCCGACGCGCGTGGACACGACGCCGGGCTGCTTGCGGATCAGGTCCTGCATGCCCCAGAAACAACCGCCGGCCAGTACGGCTCGCTGGGTTCCCACTGTCATCGGTCGCTCCCTCGCCCTGCTGCTTCTACGTTCGTCCAGCCTAAGGTCACGCGCGGTCGGGATATTCCCCGGCCCGTGCCCGATGCCGGGTCCTCGACGATCAGGAGGGCGAAGGCGGCCGACGACCGGCGTCCGCGCCCCTGGCCTCGGCCGGGGCGCGCACCGGGACCGCCGCCGCCGTACGCGCCCGGGCCGGCGTCGGCCGCGTGGTGCCGGGACCTTCGTCGGCCGTGCGCGCCCGGACCGCGCACCGACACAGCCGTTCGGCGGTACGTCCGGCATTCCGCCAGGTGTGTCGATTGACAGCCTCGGCACCGTGGCGGACGCTCGCCGCATGCCGAGTGAGACCGCTCCCGCCGGACGGCCGGGGACCCCGACCCGGACCTTCGGCACCCCGTGCGAGGCCGGCTCGGCCGAGCGGCGGGAGGCCCGGCCGTGACCGGTGTGCCACCGCCCGGCGGGGCGGCAGGCGACGGCCACTACGGAGAGACGCTCTTCGAGCCGGGACATCCCCGGGAGGCCGAGCGCATCGACGCCGCCGCCCTGGCGTACGACCCCGTCACCACCGGGCGGCTCCGGGCGCTCGGCGTGGGCCCCGGAGCCCGCTGCCTGGACGTCGGGGCGGGGACCGGCACGGTGACCCGCTGGCTGCTGGAGGAGGCGGGAGCGGCGGAGGTCGTCGCGCTGGACCGGGACACCAGCGGTCTGAGCACCCTGACGGATCCTCGGCTGCGCGTGCTCACCGCCGACCTCACGGACGGGAGTCTCCGGCCCGGCGCCTTCGACCTGATCCACGCCCGGTTCGTGCTCATGCACCTCCCCGGGCGGCGCGGGATCGTCTCGCGGCTCGCGGGATGGCTGAAACCCGGAGGCCGGCTGGTGCTCGCCGATGCCGTCGAGGTACCGGATCCGCTGGACACCTCGTCGGCCTACCGCCGGGTCATGGACGCCATGTGGCAGGCGCTGAGATCGACGATCGGCACCGACACGTCGTCCGTCCCGGCGTACCCGCGCTTCCTGCGGGAGGAGGGCCTGTGCGACGTCGCGGCGGAGCTCTTCTGCCCGCCGATGGTCGCGGGCAGCCCCCTCGCCCTCTTCTGGTCCGAGACGTGGAGCCGGATGCGGCCCGAGCTGGAGGCCACCGGCCGGGTGGACGGCGCCGTCATCGACGAGGCACTGGACTACCTGGCCTCGCCCCGGTTCGCCGAACTGGGCCCCGGCATGGTGATGGCCTGGGGGCGGCGGCCCTGAGAACGCGGAGCGGCCGGTGACGGGTCGTCACCGGCCGCTCCCACGTCGGGCTCAGCGTCTGCGGGACCAGGTGGAGCCGATGCCCGCCACGTGCAGCGCCAGCAGGGTCAGGCCCAGCAGCATGACGTTGACCGAGGAGAACGTGTCGTTGGTGCTGAGGTCCGCCGCGTTGATCAGGAATGAGATGAAGAACAGTACTGCCGCGCCTATGCCGAGCATGGGTGGATTCCTCTCCTGGAAGGTTCCTTCCCTGCCCCGTCTGCCCCCTGAACGCCGGGGCAGGCGCGCGGAACCGCCCATTCCTCGCCCGTACGGGCCCGTCCGGCCCGGTCCACCCGCCGTCGATGCGGTGGACGGACCGGGCCGGGGACGGTCACGGCGGCGACCCCGGGTGCGGCCACGGCGGTTCGCGGGGAGGCGACGGCCGCCGTGGCCCCGAGGTCAGGCGCAGCCCGCCACGACCGCCCGGGACGCGTCGTCGATCAGCGCGTCCTGGGCCGCCTTCATGCGCCGCACGTCGGGCTTGGTCACCCTGCGGTCGTACGTCACAAGGCCGTTGAGCTCGCCCTCGACGTCCGAGATCTGCGTGTAGACGGCGCCGTTGCCGCCCTTGCAGGCCAGCGCGTGCACCTCGCCGAGCTTCTTCAGGTAGTCGTCGGTGTAGGTGCTGGGGTCGACGTCCACGTAGGACTGCTGCACCGACCAGGCGTGGCCCGGCACCGCGAGGCCGAGACCGCCGTACTCGCCCGCGACCAGGGCACGCTGCCCGTCCGGATGCGGTGGCAGGGCCGGGCTCGGATAGCCGTGTTCGTCCATGATGTCGCCGGCTCCGCCGTCCGCGCCCAGGTTGAGGCCGGACATGTTGTTCACCAGGCGGGTGGGGTCCCAGGCCTTGGCCTGGGAGGCGACGCGGCCGATGTCGTACTGGCCCCAGCCCTCGTTGAAGACCACCCACATGACGACCGACGGGCTGCTGATGTGCTCGTCGATCATCTGCTTCATCTCCCGCTCGTACTCGGCGCGGGCGGCGGTCGACGGGTTCACCCCGGCCGTCATGGCCGGCATGTCCTGCCACACCAGCAGGCCGAGCCGGTCGGCCCAGTAGAACCAGCGGTCGGGTTCGACCTTGATGTGCTTGCGGACGGAGTTGAAGCCCATCCGCTTGTGCGTCTTCAGGTCGTAGGCCAGGGCCTCGTCGCTGGGCGCGGTGTGCAGGCCGTCGGGCCAGAAGCCCTGGTCGAGGGTGGCCATCATGAAGACCGGCTTGCCGTTGAGGACCGTGCGCGGCACGCCGTTCACCTTCTCCACGGCGATGGAGCGCATCCCGAAGTAGCTGCCCACCCGGTCCTCGCCGACCTTCACCTTGAGGTCGTAGAGGAACGGATCGTCCGGCGACCACAGACGGGCCTTCGGGATCTTCAGGGTGAGGGGGCCGCCGGTGCTGCCGGTGACCGTGGCCACCCGGCGCCTGCCCTCGTACGCGGTCGCGGTGACCGGTACGCCGTCGCGCACGCCCTGCGGCTCGACGGTGAGCGTGCCGGTGTCGACGTGCGGGGTCAGCTTCAGCTGGTCGACGTGGTCGGAGGCGACGGGTTCCAGCCACACGGTCTGCCAGATACCGGAGGACGGGGTGTACCAGATGCCGCTCGGGCCCAGGCGCTGCTTGCCCATCGGCGGGTTCTCGCCGCCCGAGGCGTCCGTCGGGTCGTAGACGCCGACGATCAGTTCCTGGGTGCGGCCGGGCTTCAGGGCGTCGGTGATGTCGGCGCTGAACTTGTCGTAGCCGCCTTTGTGTTCGGCGACCTTGGTGCCGTTGACGTAGACCTCGGCCTGCCAGTCGACGGCGCCGAAGTTCAGCTGGAGCCGTTTCGCGTCGCCGACCTTCCAGCCGGCCGGGACGGTGAAGGTGCGCCGGTACCACATGCGGTCCTCGTGCCGTTCGATGCCCGAGAGCTGGGACTCGACGGGGTACGGGACCAGGATCCGCTCACCCAGGGTGCGGCCGACCGGCGGCTGCTCGCCCTGCTTGGCCGCGGCGAACTGCCAGCTCCCGTTGAGGTTCTGCCAGGCGTCCCGGGTCAACTGCGGCCGGGGGTACTCGCGGTGGGCGTTGGCCGGGGTGACGTCGTCGGCCCACTTGGTGCGCAGTTCGTAGGTGGAGTGGTTGCCGCCACTGCTCCAGAACGCGCTGACAACGTTGCCATTCTCGCCGGTGAGTCCGCCCTCGCCGTCGTAGCGGACGTCCGCCAGGCCGGGCGCCGTGCCGGTCTTGTTGCCGACGACCGGTTCCTTCAGGGAGACCAGCAGGGATCTGGGGTCGGCGGGGTCCAGCCGGGCACTGCCGAGCGGCCAGGTGGCGCCGCCGATGACGGCGTCGAGGTGGCTGGTCAGCGCCGCGGTGGGCTTGGCCAACGCCTGGGCGAAGTCGAGCCGCAGGGTGCGGCCGTCCTTGAGGACGGTGGTGGCGATGGCGCCGTCGTAGGCGTATCCCTCGGGCAGCAGGAACGCCGACTGCGGTACGGCGGTCTTGGTGCCGCCCGGCGGCGTCCAGCGAAGGTGGAGGTTGGAGCCTCCGTAGTGCTCGAAGTACTCGACCTTGATGTCGTACGCCTTGCCGGCGGTCAACTCGACCGGGGTGCCGGTCTGTTCGCGGTCCCAGTCGTCGACCCAGTGGTCGATGACGAGTCTGCCGTCGACCCAGAGGCGGAATCCGTTGTCGCCGATGATCGAGAAGGTGGTGGCGCCGGTCTTCTCGGGCACGACCCGGCCGGTCCAGCGGACGCTGACGTCGTCCGACCGGCCGGTGGCCGAGTTCAGGCGGGACTCCAGGGAGTCGAAGTCGAGTTTCGGGTCGAATCCGGTGGCCTTGAGCTGGTCGAAGTCGAAGGCTCCGGGGGCCGACTGGGTGTAGTACTCGCCCTTGAGGCCGTGGACCTCGACGGGGTCGTCCGCCGCGGTGGCGCTGGGTGCCGCGGTCAGTCCGGCCACGCCGAGGGCGGCCGCTAGGAGGAGTGACAGTCGATGTCGGAGTGATCTGGTGCGCACGGATCTCCCTATGGCTGAGGAAGGGTGGCGGCTCTCTGCTTCAGTCTGTACAACGTTGGAAGCACGGCAGTTGGCATGAGAGCACGGCTCCCGGCCGCTGTCCAGAGTCATGACATGGCTCCGCCCTTCGGAGCACCCATCGATGCCGAGGAGATCCCCTTGCGGGTCAGCCTGAAGGACGTGGCCGAGCGGGCCGGCGTCTCGATCAAGACCGTGTCCAACGTCGTGAACAACTATCCGCACGTCACACCGGCGATGCGGTCCCGGGTGCAGCAGGCCATCGACGAGCTCGGCTACCGGCCGAACCTGACCGCCCGGCACCTGCGCAAGGGCCGCACGGGCATCATCGCGCTGGCCGTGCCGGAGCTGGGCAACCCGTACTTCGCCGAACTGGCGGGCGCGGTGGTCGACGCGGCGGCGGAACACGAGTTCACCGTGCTGCTGGACCACACCCGCGGCAGGCGCGAGCAGGAGGTGCTGGTCAGCCAGGGCTTCCGGGCCCGGGTGATCGACGGGCTCATCCTCAGCCCGCTGGAGCTGGAGGCCGAGGACCTGCAGGGGCGGTCCGACGACGTTCCGCTGGTGCTGCTCGGCGAGCGCGAGTACGACGCCCCGCACGACCACATCGCCATCGACAACGTGGCCGCCGCCCGGGCCGCGGTACGCCATCTGCTGAGCCGGGGCCGCACCCGGATCGCCTACCTGGGCGCCCGCACGGACTCCGCCAACCGCCCGGCCCACCTGCGACTCGTGGGCTGGCGCGAGGAGTTGGCGGCGGCCGGGGTGCCGGCGCCGGACGACCTGGTCGTCCCGGTCGGCGGCTGGGACCGGGACGACGGCGCCCGGGCCATGGCCGAGCTGCTCGACTCGGGCGTGCGGCCGGACGCGGTGTTCGCGCTGAACGACCTGATCGCGATCGGTGCGATGCGGGTGCTGCACGAGCGGGGCCTGCGGGTGCCCTGGGACGTCGCCGTGGTGGGCTTCGACGACATCGCCGAAGGCCGTTTCGGCGCGGTGTCGCTCACCACGATCGCGCCGGACAAACAGGCCATCGCGCGCATGGCGGTGGGCTCGCTGCTGCGCAGTCTGTCGGGGCGCGAGGAGCCCGGCGGACGCGAACTCGTCGCCGAGTTCCGGCTGGTGGAGCGGGAGAGCACGCTCGGTCGGCGGTGAGGCGGAACGGCGGGCGCGTGGCCGGGATTTCGGACGGGAGGGTTTACAGCGCTCTTCCAACGATGTAAAAACCTCCCCTGAACGACGTGCACGCCGAGTTGACCGCAAGCCGTCCTACCCCCCGTGAGCGCCAACGGCGCGCCGGGGCCACGCCGTTTGGGGACTCCCATGAAGCCCACAGCACCACTGCGCCGCACCTGCACGCGGACCCTCATCGCCGCCGGACTCGTCACGAGCCTGGCCCTCATGACCGGATGCGCCAAGTCGGAGGACGACTCCGGCGGCGACAAGGCCGCCTCGCAGGACAAGGACGCCGGCCAGGTCGTCGCCTCCCCGAGCGGCGGTTCAGGACCGGCCTGCGCCATCGACGCCTACGGCGGCAAGAAGCTGGACCTGAAGTCCGCCACCGTCGGGTTCTCCCAGTCCGAGAAGGAGGCCAATCCCTTCCGGATCGCGGAGACCGCCTCCATCAAGGCGGAGGCCCAGAAGCGGAGCGTCAAACTGCTCACCGCCAACGCCCAGTCGCAGTTCTCCAAGCAGATCAGCGACGTCCAGGACCTCATCGCCAAGGGCGCCGACCTCCTGGTCATCGCGCCGCTCAACTCGGACGGCTGGGAGCCCGTGCTGCGCACGGCGGCCGCCAAGCACATCCCGATCGTCACGGTCGACCGCAAGATCAACGCCACCGCCTGCAAGGACTACGTGAGCTTCATCGGCTCCGACTTCGTCGAGCAGGGCAAGCGGGCGGCCGACCAGATGATCGCGGCGACCGGCGGCAAGGGCGAGATCGCCATCCTGCTCGGCGCGGCCGGCAACAACGTCACCACCGAACGCACCAAGGGCTTCGAGGACCGCGTCAAGGAGAAGGCCCCGGGTCTGAAGATCGTGTTCCGGCAGACCGCCGAGTTCGCCCGGGAGAAGGGCCAGTCGGTCACCGAGAACCTGATCCAGTCCAAGCCGGGGATCAAGGGCATCTACGCCGAGAACGACGAGATGGGCCTCGGCGCGGTCAACGCCCTCAAGAGCGCGGGCAAGAAGCCCGGTGATGTGAAGATCGTGACGATCGACGGCACCCGCAACGCCGTGCAGGGCATCGTGGACGGCTGGATCTCCGGTGTGATCGAGTCCAACCCGCGCTTCGGGCCGCTGGCCTTCCAGACCCTGGACAGCTTCACCCAGGGCCAGAAGGTCGCCCAGGACATCGTCATCCAGGACAGCTCCTACACCGAGGCCAACGCCAAGTCCGACCTGGGCAAGGCCTTCTGAGATGCTTGACGTCACCGGACTGTGCAAGACCTTCCCCGGCGTACGGGCGTTGTCCGAGGTGGACTTCACCGCCCGCGCCGGGGAGGTGCACGCCCTGGTGGGCGAGAACGGCGCGGGCAAGTCGACCCTGATCAAGGTGCTCACCGGCGTGTACCAGCCCGACGCCGGCGAGATGTCCTACGACGGCTCACCGGTCCGCTTCGCCACGCCGCTCCAGGCGCAGCAGGCGGGGATCTCCACCATCTACCAGGAGGTCAACCTCGTCCCGCTGATGAGCGTGGCCCGCAACCTGTTCCTCGGCCGCGAGCCACGCGGCCGGCTGGGCCTGATCGACTTCCGCCGGATGCACCGGGAGGCGGAGGACACCCTGCGCGGGATGGGCATCCGGGTCGACGTCCGCCGCCCGCTGCGTGAACTGGGCGTCGGCGCACAGCAGATGGTCGCGCTGGCACGCGCGGTGGCGATCGACGCCCGGGTCGTGATCATGGACGAGCCGACCTCCTCGCTGGAACCCCGCGAAGTGCGCACGCTGTTCGGGGTGATCCGCACCCTGCGGGAGCGGGGCATCGCGGTGATCTACGTCAGTCACCGCATGGACGAGCTGTACGAGATCTGCGACGCGGTCACCGTGCTGCGGGACGGCCGGGTGGTGCACACCGGCCGGCTCGCCGAGCTGGACCGGCTGCGGCTGGTCGCCCTCATGCTCGGGCGGGAGATCGGCGAGGTGCGCGAGGAGGGGCTCACCAAGTTCTCCGGCTCCCACGACGCGTCGGCCCAACCGGTGCTCGAAGCAGAGGGGTTGAGCGTCCGTCATCAGCTGGACGGCGTGTCGGTGTCCCTGCGTCCGGGCGAGGTGGTCGGGCTCGGCGGGCTGCTCGGTTCGGGACGCAGCGAGACCGCGAAGGCCATCGCGGGCGCCCTGCCCGTCGACGGCGGGAGGGTCGTGGTGGCCGGTGAGCCGGTGCGCGCCGGCTCCACCGCGGCGGCGATCCGGGCCGGCATCAGCCTGCTCCCGGAGGACCGCAAGACCGAGGGCATCGTGCCGGGCCTGTCGGTGCGGGAGAACATCGCGCTGGCCGCACTGCCGGGGCTGTCCCGGTTCGGCCTGGTCGACGACGCCCGCGTCGACCGGATCGTCGACACCTTCATGAAGCGGCTGCGCATCAAGGCGGCCGGCCCGCACCAGAAGGTGGGCGAACTGTCCGGCGGGAACCAGCAGAAGGTGCTGCTCGCCCGGTGGCTCGCCCTGCAGCCCAAGGTGCTGCTGCTGGACGAGCCGACCCGGGGCATCGACGTGGGGGCCAAGGCGGAGGTGCAGGCACTCGTCGACGAACTGGCCGACGACGGCCTGGCGGTGCTGCTGATCTCCTCCGACACCGAGGAACTGATCGAGGGCAGCGACCGCGTGATCGTCCTCAAGGACGGGGCGGTGGTACGCGAGCTGACCGGCGACGCCGTCACCGAGGACGAGCTGATGCGCGCCATCGCCGCCGTACCGGCCGGAGGCCACGATGACTGAACTGAGCGTCGCCCGGGGCACGGTGGACCGGGACCGGGCGCTGCGCCTGCTCCAGGACTACGGCGTGTACGGCGGTGTGGTGGTCCTGCTGCTGTTCAACTTCGTCTTCACCCCGCACTTCGCCTCCGCGGCGAACTTCCGCACCCAGGCCGTGCAGGTCGCGCCCGTGCTGATCGTGGCCCTCGGCATGGCGCTCGCCATCGGCACCGAGGGCGTCGACCTGTCGGTGGGCTCGGTGATGGCGCTGTCCACCTCACTGCTGTCGCTGTACCTCGGTTACGGACCGTGGATCGCCACGCTGATCGCGGTCGTCGGCGGCGTGGTGGCCGGCCTCGCGAGCGGGGCGCTGGTCGCCTTCGTCGGTGTGCAGCCGATCGTCGCCACGCTCGCCCTGATGGTCGCCGCCCGCGGGCTCGCCCTGGTGCTCCTCCCCCAGCTCAAGGACGTCCACGACCCGGGCCTCGCGTCCCTCGGCTCCGGGGACGTGCTGGGCGTCCCCTATCTGGTGCTGATCGCGGCGGCGCTGGCGCTGCTCGTGGCGTTCGTCGTGCGGCGCTCCACGTTCGGCCGGCAGTTGCTGGCCATCGGCGACAGCCGGCCGGCCGCCCGTCTCGCGGGACTGCCGGTGCGCCGGGTGCTGGTCGTGGTGTACGTGTGCTCCGGCGCGCTGGCCGCGATCGCGGGCGTGCTGGCGACCGCCCGGCTCGCCGCGAGCGACCCGACCTCGCTGGGCACCCTGATGGAACTGTCCGCCATCACCGCGGTGGTGGTCGGCGGCACCCCGCTCAGCGGCGGCCGGGTCCGCATCGGCGGCACGGTCGCGGGCGCCGTACTGATCCAACTGCTCACCACCACGCTCATCAAGCACGACCTGCCCCCGTCGTGGACGCAGATCGCGCAGGCCGTGGTGATCGTCGGTGCCGTGTACGCGGCACGCGAACGGGGGAAGCGATGACCACGGACGCCGGGGAAGCCACCATGCGGAAGGACGCCCCCACCCCCCATGCCGGCGACGAGCCGCCGGGCGCGAGCCGCTCGGAGCGGCTGAGCGCGCTCGCCCAGCAGCACGGCGCGCTGGTCACCCTGGTGCTCGCGATGGTGGTCGCCTCGCTGAGCTTCGACACCTTCCTGACCGGTGACAACCTGGAGAACATGGCGCTGTCGTCGGCGTTCCTCGCCGTCGTGGCGCTCGGCATGACCTTCGTGATCGTCACCGGCGGCATCGATTTGTCGGTGGGCTCGCTGTTCGCCCTCGGTGGGGTGCTCGCGGCTTGGGGTTCGCAGTACGGGACCCTGGTGGCGCTGCTGCTGCCGCTCGTGGTGTGCGGGCTCGTCGGCCTGCTCAACGGGCTGCTGATCGCGCGTTCGGGGCTGGCCCCGTTCATCGTGACCCTGGCCTCCATGCTCGGTGCGCGCGGTGTCCTGCTGGCACTGACCGACGAGGGTTCGCGGACGTATCTCGTGGACAAGGGCGCCTTCTTCACCAGGCTCGGGCAGGGTTCGCTGCTCGGCGTCGGCGTGCCGGTGTGGATCACGCTGGCGCTGTTCGTGCTGGGCGCGGTGGTGCTGCGGCGCACGCGCTTCGGTCAGTACGTGTACGCGGTCGGCGGCAACGAGGACGCGTCGGCGCTGATGGGCGCGCCGGTGGCCCGCACCAAGGTCGCCGTCTACACGCTGTCCGGGCTGTGCGCGGGCCTCGCGGGCGCGCTGAACGCGGCGTGGCTGCTGTCGGGGGTGACGATCCTCGGTTCCGGCATGGAACTGGAGGCGATCTCGGCCGTGGTCATCGGCGGCACGCTGCTGACCGGCGGGTTCGGGTTCATCAGCGGCTCGCTCGTCGGCGTGGCGCTGCTGAAGGTCATCCAGAACGTCATCAACCAGATCGGCTCCCTGGACTCGGCCTACCAGCAGGTGGTCAGCGGCGCCTTCCTGGCGGTGGTCGTCATCGCCCAGACGTGGCTGGGACGCAGGCGTCGGGTGCTCTGAACCAGCGGCCCCGGCGCCACTCGCGGCTCCGCCGGTCTTCCGGTACGTCGCGCCCTGCCGGTCTCCCGTACGTCGGGCTTGCCGGATCCCCCGTAGGCCCGCGCGCCCGTGAACACCGGCCGGGCCCGCGGGTCTACGGGTCACGTCGTCGGACTCGCGCGCGTCCGTGAGCGAGGACGGGAGCGTGTGTCCGTGGCCGACACCGGACTCGGTGCGCGACCCGTGGGTGACAACTGGGTTCACACGCCCCCCAGCGAGGCCGGCCGCTCGGCGCGCGAGTGACAAACGGGTTCACAAACCGGGGAGTTCGCGGCCCCGGCGCACGCCCCGCGAGTGACAACAGGCTCACAGACGCCCTGGGTGATGCCGGCGCTCGGGTACGCCTGTGGGTGACGCCGGTGCTCGGCCGCGCCCGTGGGTGACGAACGGTGGCAGGCCCCGAAGTGACATGGGGCCCCGATGACCCGGGTGTCGCCCGCCGCGCGGGCGCCCAGCCGTCCCACCGCGGCTCCCCTCAGCCGCCGGTGCTCTCCCGCACGATCACCCGGTGACCCGCGACCCGGTCCTCGGGGGAGCCGGACTCCGGGTCGTCGATGCGGTCCAGCAGGAGGGACACGGCGCTGCGGGCGATCTCCTCCTTGTCGGGGGCGACGGTGGTCAGGGAGGGGACGCTGAAGCGGGACGCCTCGATGTCGTCGAAGCCCATGACGTCGAGGTCGCCCGGCACCGACCGGCCCGCCTCGTGCAGAGCGCGCAGCGCGCCCAGCGCCAGGTGGTCGTTGAGGCAGAGCAGGGCGTCCGGTGGTGCGGGCCGGTCCAGCAGTGCGGTGGCCGCGCGGGCGCCGTCCTGCCAGTGGTACGCCCGCACCGGCACCACGAGGTCCTCCGCGAAGGGCAGCCCGGCGGCGGCCAGCGCCTCGCGGTGGCCGTCGGTGCGCAGCCGGTCGGTGCCCTGCCGGCCGCGGACCGAGCCGCCGATCACCGCGATGCGCCGGCGCCCGCGGGAGAGCAGGTGCTCGGTGGCCTCGCGGGCGGCGCGGACGTTGTCGATGCCCACGTGGTCGGTGGTGCCGGCCGCGGAGCGCTCGCCGAGCAGGACGACGGGCAGTCGCCGGTCACGGGTGGCGAGGTCGCGCGGCAGCAGGGACAGCGGGCTGAGGACGACGCCGTCGGAGAACTGGGCGTCGAAGCCGTGCAGCGCGGCGAGTTCACGCTCCCGCGCTCCCCCGGTCTGGTGCAGCAGCACGGTGCGGCCGCGGCGGTCCGCCTCGGCCGTCACGTGCTTGGCCAGCTCGGAGAAGTAGGCGACGTCCAGTTCCGGAACGGCCAGCGTGATCATCCCGGTACGGCCCTGGCGGAGCTGGCGTCCCGCGATGTTGACCCGGTAGCCCAGGGCGTCGATGGCCTCCTGCACGGCGGTCCTGGTCCGGTCCGAGACGTGCTCGAAGTTGTTGATCACGTTGGAGACGGTCTTGGGTGAGACCCCGGCGTACTCCGCCACGTCCTTGATCCTCGGTCTGGCTGCCACGCCGATCATCCTCCCGCCTGCCGTGGATCATACCGACGGGCACGACCCCGGTCCGAGCCGATCCGGGCGGACGGTCCCGGTCCCGTCCTCTTCCGTCCCAGGTATTTACATCGATGTAAATCTCATGGTGCCATGTGCTCGCACCACACAGCACAGCACCCCGGACGCCAAGGAGCACCATGCCCGTCCCGCATCCCACGGACCTGCCCCGACCCGAGTACCCCAGGCCGCAGTTCGTCCGTGCGGCCTGGCTGAATCTCAACGGCGAGTGGCAGTTCGAGATCGACCGGTCCGACACCGGCCTGGAGCGCGGGCTGAGGGACCGGGCGCTCACCGGCCGCATCGTCGTCCCGTTCTGCCCCGAGTCGGAACTCTCGGGCGTCGGCGAGACCGACTTCCTCGAGGCGGTCTGGTACCGGCGCACAGTGAGCGTCCCGGAGGACTGGACCGACGCCCGGGTTCTGCTGCACTTCGGGGCCGTCGACCACGACACCACGGTGTGGGTGGACGGCACCGAGGTGGCCCGGCACCGGGGCGGCTTCACCCCGTTCAGCGCGGACCTCGGCGACCTGGCCGCCCCGGGCCGGGAGCTGACCGTCGTGGTGCGCGCCCGGGACAGCCGGCACGGCGTCCAGGCCCGCGGCAAGCAGGCCACCTGGTACGCCAACTCGCACTGCCACTACACCCGTACGACCGGCATCTGGCAGACGGTGTGGATGGAGCCGGTGCCCCGCTCGGTCGCCCTCAGGCGCCCGCGCGTCACACCCGACCTGGCCTCCGGCTCCATCCACGTGGAGCTGCCGCTCACCGCGAACGCACCCGGCCACCGGGTCCGTGCCACCCTGAGCGACGCGGACGGCCCCGTCGTCACCGCCGAGTCCCGGGCCGACCTCGGGCTCGCCCCCCGCCTGGTGCTGGCCGTCCCCGAGGACCGGCGCCGGGTGTGGTCGCCCGCCGACCCGCATCTGTACGACCTCGTCCTGGAGGTACTGGACGCCGGCGGGGAGGTGGTCGACTCCGTCGGCTCCTACGCCGGTCTGCGCTCGGTCGCGATCCACGGCAAGCGGCTGCTGCTCAACGGCGAACCGGTCTTCCAGCGCCTGGTCCTGGACCAGGGCTACTACGCGGACGGCCTGATGACCGCGCCGAGCGACGCCGACCTGGTCCGCGACATCGAACTGGGGCTCGCGGCGGGCTTCAACGGCGCCCGGCTGCACCAGAAGGTCTTCGAGGAGCGCTACCTGTACCACGCCGACCGCCTCGGCTACCTGGTCTGGGGCGAGTTCGGCGACTGGGGCTGCGAGACGGGTGTGCGCGACGACAACCAGCGCCCGGACGCCAGTTACGTCGCCCAGTGGCTGGAGGCGCTGGAGCGCGACCACTCACACCCCTCGATCGTCGGCTGGTGCCCGCTGAACGAGACCTACCAGCACCTGCACGACCGCGTCACCGGGCTCGACGACGTCACCCGCGCGATGTTCCTCGCCACGAAGCAGGCGGACCCCGGCCGGCCCGTGATCGACGCCTCGGGCTACGCCCACCGGGTGGCCGAGACGGACGTCTACGACTCCCACTGCTACGAGCAGGACCCGGCCGCCTTCGCCAAGACGATGGCCGGTCTGGCCGAGGACCGGCCGTACGTCAACGCCGGCCCCGACGGACGCCCCTGGTCGCTGCCCTACCGCGGCCAACCGTACTTCTGCAGCGAGTTCGGCGGCGTCTGGTGGGATCCGCAGGCCGCGGCGAACGCCGCCGGCGACGACACCGAGGCCTCCTGGGGTTACGGCGAACGCCCGCGCACCGCCGCCGAGTTCGTCGAGCGCTTCACGGGGCTGACCGCCGTGCTCCTCGACGACCCGGACATGTTCGGCTACTGCTACACCCAGCTCACCGACGTCTTCCAGGAGCGCAACGGCGTCTACCGCTTCGACCGCTCCGAGAAGGTCGACACCGCGCTGCTGCGCGCCGCCCAGACCCGTCCGGCGGCCTTCGGGAACGACCGCTGAGCAACCGGTGGGCAACAGGTGACATCCACCCCTCGCCGCGAACGCGGGAGGGGCTCATGACCACGCGATTTACATCGATGTATGTCCATGGGGCGGCACCCGTGGGGCGCGAGGGGCGTCCCGTGGGCCGCCGCCCGCAGGAGAGGAGCTGTATGACCGGCATATCCGCGCCCGTCGGTCCGCCCGCGCCCTCGCGGCGCCGGGTGCTGACGGCCGCGCTCGCCTCCGGTGCCGCGGTCCTGGGCGCAGGTGCGCTCAGTGGCTGCGGTTCCGCGCAGGCGGCCGACGCCTCGACCGTCCGGCTGTGGGACCTGTTCAGTGGGGCCGACGGCGGACTGCTCAACGACATGGTGCGCGCGGCGCGCCCCGACATGCCGGGCACTCGCGTCGAGCGCACCGTGCTGGAGTGGGGCACCCCGTACTACACCAAGCTCGCCATGGCCTCGGCCGGCGGGCGCGGTCCCGACGTGGCGGTCTCCCACATGTCACGGCTGGCCGGCTATGCCCCCACCGGGCTGCTGGACCCGTGGGACCTGGACGTCCTGGCGGAGTACGGCATCACCGAGGACGCCTTCACCAAGGCCGTGTGGTCCCGGACCCAGTTCGAGGGCCGCACCTACGCGATCCCCCTGGACACACACCCGTTCATCGTCTTCTACCACCCGGAACCGGCCCGCAAGGCCGGCCTGCTCACCCGGGACGGGGCGCTGGACACCGAGGCGTTCTCCTCCCCCGACCGGTTCCTGGCGGCGGGCCGCGAACTGGCGAAGGCCTCGGGCAAGCAGGGCATCGCCTTCGGGTACGTCACCGACACCGCCCAGGGATGGCGGCTGTTCTACGGGCTGTACCGGCAGACCGGCGGAGCGTTCCGGCTGCCGCGGGGCGGGCCGGCCGAGGTCGACGTCGACCGGATGGCCGAGGTCATCGCCTTCATGGCCAGGATCGTCGACGGCCGGGTGAACCCCCGGCGGCTCGACTACGGCTCGGCGATCGCCGCCTTCACCAACCGGCAGACGGCGATGATCCTCTCCGGCGAGTGGGAGCTCGGCACCTTCCGGAGCGCGGACAGGAACGTGGGGGCCGCTCCCTTCCCGACGGTGTTCGGCACCCCGGCCATCTACGCCGACTCGCACTCCTTCGTCCTGCCGCACCACCCCGACCCCGACCCCGGGCACCGCCGTCGTACCCACCAGGCGGTGGCGGCGCTGCTGAAGGCCGGCCAGATCTGGGCGACGGCCGGGCACATCCCCGCCTACGGCCCGGTCACCCGTACGTCGGCGTACGCCGGACTCCAGCCGCAGTCGCACTACGCCAAGGCCCAGGACCGTGTGGTGCTCGACCCGTCCGTGTGGTTCGCGGGCGCCGGCTCGGACTTCCAGAACGCCATGTCGCAGGTCCTGCAGCAGGCCCTGCTCGACGGACTCGCCCCCGACCGCGCGGCGCGCGCGATGGTGCGGCGCCTGAACACCTTCCTCTCCAAGCCCAGCCCGGCCTGACCCGGCCGCGATCCACCGCGCAGGAGGCACAACGATGTCCTCTCCCCACGCCTCGCCCCGCCCCGGGGCCCCGTCGGCGCGCCGGCTGGTCCCCCCGGGCCTGCTGTTCGCGCTGCCCTTCCTCGTCCTGTTCGCCCTGTTCATGGTGTGGCCGCTGGTCCAGGGCCTGTGGATGAGCCTGACCGACACCTCGCTGTCGGCCCACGCCCCGGCCTTCGTCGGCCTGGACAACTTCGCCGAGGCCCTGGGGGACGCCGAGGTGTGGCGCTCCCTGGGCCACACCGTGTGGTTCACCGTCCTGTCGACGGTCCCGCTCGTCGCGGTGGCGCTCGGCATGGCGCTGCTCGTGCACACCGGCCTGCCGGGCCAGTGGGTGTGGCGGCTGGCGTTCTTCGCGCCCTATCTGCTCCCGGTCGGCGTGGTGAGCCTGCTGTGGATCTGGCTGTACCAGCCGGACCTCGGGCTCCTGAACCACCTCCTGGAGTCGGCCGGCCTCGGACCGGTGTCCTGGCTGAGCGACGAGTCCATGGCGATGTGGGCGATCGTGCTGACCACCCTGTGGTGGACCGTCGGCTTCAACTTCCTGCTGTATCTGGCCGCGTTGCAGGCGATCCCGGACCATCTGTACGAGGCGGCGGCCATCGACGGGGCGGGGGCCTGGCGGCGGCTGTGGTCGATCACGCTGCCGCAGCTCAGCCGGATCACCGGCGTCATCACCGTGCTGCAGATCCTGGCCTCGCTGAAGGTGTTCGACCAGGTGTACCTGCTGACCAAGGGCGGCCCGAACAACTCGACCCGCCCGGTCATCGAGTACATGTACGACGTCGGCTTCACCGGTTACCGGCTGGGCTACGCCTCGGCGGTCAGCTACCTCTTCTTCGCCCTCGTCCTCATCGCCTCCGCGGCCCAGTACGCCGCCCTCCGCCGCCGGGAGAAGTGACATGACCTCCACCGAACTGCCCGTCCGCCCGGCCGCGCCGGACCGCGCCGCGCGTCCGCCGAGAGGCCCGGCCGGGCCGCGCAGGGCCGCCCGGCCGGACAGGAACCTCACCCTCGGGGAGAGCCGGCTCGCCCGGGGACTGGCCCTGGCCGTGCTCGCGGTACTGGCCCTGGTGTGGCTGCTGCCGATGGCCTGGGCCCTGCTCACCGCGTTCAAGTCCGAGCAGGACGCGAGCGATCCCGGTCAGTGGTTCCTGCCCCGGCACGGTTTCACCCTGCACGGGTTCTCGACGGTGTGGGAGCGCGGCGACCTTCCGCTGTGGATGCTCAACAGCTTCCTGGTGTCCGCGGCGGTCACGGTCATCACGGTGCTGGTCTCCGCCATGGCCGGATACGCCTTCTCCCGCACGGTGTTCGCCGGGCACCGGTGGCTGTTCGCGCTCACCGTGGCGGCGGTGCTGGTGCCGCCGCAGCTGCTCATCGTGCCGTGGTTCCGGCAGATGCTCACCCTGCACCTGGTCGACACCTACGCGGCGGTGATCCTGCCGCAGACGGTGGCGCCGGTCATGGTGTTCATCCTGAAGAAGCACTTCGACTCGCTGCCGCGGGAGCTGGAGGAGGCCGCGCGCATCGACGGCGCGGGCCACTGGCGCGTCTTCTGGTCCGTGCTGCTGCCGCTGTCGCGGCCCATGCTGGCCGCCGTCGCGATCTTCGTGTTCATCGGGGCCTGGAACAACTTCCTGTGGCCGTTCGTCTCGACGTCGGACCCGGGGCTGATGACCCTGCCGGTCGGCATCACCTCGGTGAAGGACGCCTACGGCATCCAGTACGCGCAGACCATGGCGTCCGCCGTCCTCGCGGCGCTCCCGCTGGTCGTGATGTTCGTCTTCTTCCAGCGTCACATGGTCAAGTCCGTCGCCACGACCGGTCTCGGCGGCCAATGACCTGCCGGGCGTCCCGGACGACCCGGCCGCGCGGGACGGCGATGCCCCGCGCGGCCGGGTCGTCTCAGATGCCGAACGGCTCGGCGTACCGCACGGTTCCCGCGGGCAGCGGGCTGCCGGCGTCCAGCGCGAGGGCCATCACGGCCTCGTCGGGTACGTCGATCGTGAGACGGATGCCGTGGGCGGAGGCGCGGACGAAGCCGAAGCGCGGGTAGTACTCCGGATGTCCGAGGACCACGACGTGGCGCTCGCCCAGGTTCCCGGCGGCCCGGAGCGCGGCGCGCACGGCCGCCGATCCCGCGCCGGCGCGCTGGTGCTCGGGGCGTACGGCGACGGGGCCGAGACACAGGGCCGGAACGTCACCGATGTGGCACCGGGTCAGCAGCGCGTGGCCGGCCGGTGTGCCGTCCGTCCCGGTGCTGACCCAGGACAGCCCGTCGATCCAGGCGGGGTCGGCGCGCAGGGCGTCGACGAGGCCGGCCTCCAGCGGGGTGTCGAAGGCGGCGAGGTGGATCTCGCGGACGGCGGCCGCGTCGGCGGCGGTCTCGGGGCGGGTGGTCCAGGTGTCGCGCATGGTGGGTGGAGATCCGTTCCGCGGTGGTGTCGTCACGCGGACGCTCTCGCCGCCCCAGGGTGCCGGGGTCGCGGGTGGGGGTTCCGCGCCGGGCGCGGAACCCCCTGAGCCGCCGCGTGCGGTCAGTAGGTGTGCAGGGTCAGACCGTACCGGCCCAGGATCTCGTTGACCGGCTGGAACCAGGTCTCGCCGCCGCTGGAGCAGTTGCCCCAGCCGCCGGAGGTGACGCCCTGTGCCTGGTCGCCCGTGATGAAGGAGCCGCCCGAGTCACCGGGTTCGGCGCAAGCGCTGGTCTTGGTGAGCTGGTGCACCGCGCCCTGGCTGTAGTTGACGGTCTCGTTCAGCGCGAGCACCGTGCCGCAGTGCCAGTGCGAGGTGGAACCCGAACGGCAGATCGAGGAGCCGACGGGGGCCACGTTCGAGCCGCGTACGAGCTGGTCCGGCACCGTGCCCCAGCCGAGCACCACCGGCACCGTCCACCAGCCGCTGCCGACGCTGACCCAGGCGTAGTCGTTGTCCGGGAAGGAGGAGCCCTGGAAGGTGCCGATGTAGGAGTGGTCCCAGCCGCTGACCCCGGCGCCGGGCCGCCCGCAGTGCCCGGCGGTGACGAAGCCGCCGTACACCGAGAAGCCGATGGAGCAGCGGACGTTGCCGGTGTAATACGGGTCGCCGCCCACCGTGCCGGCGGCGAGGGTCCTCGGGGCCGCGGAGGCCTCGACGGTGACGGGCCCGGTCCGGCGGGCTTGGGCCAGGAAGCGCCGGACATCGTTGTCGGCACGTTCGCCGCGTACGACGTCCACGACGACCGTGCCGGCCTTCGGATCGACATGCCAGCCGCTGATCCCCGAGGGTGCGGTCAGCCGGTCGATGCGCGCCTTGGCCGCGTCCAGCTGCCGGGCGCTGTGCTCGGCGGTGCGGACGGTGGCGCCGGATCGCTCGATCGCCCGGCGGGTGGCGGCCGGGGCGTTCCGGGTGAGCGCCACGGTCAGGCGCCCGCTCGGGGCGTCGAACCAGGAGCCCGCGTAGGCGGCGCCGGCCGTGCGGCGTGCCTTGGGGTCGAGGGCGGCGGCGGTCTTCTCGGCGGCGAGCCGGGCCACCGCCTGGGTTCGGGTCAGGCCGAGGTCGCGCCGCATGGCGGTGACGATCCCGTCGGAGGCGGGCTCGGCGGATCGTGCGGTAGTGGCGGGTCCGGCCGCGGAGCCGGTCGCGGAGGCGGGGAAGGTGCCGGCCGCGCTCAGTCCGCCGAGGACGAGGAGTGCGGACAGGGCGGCATGCGCAAGTCTGGTGCGTCTCATGGGGGTTGCCCTTCGTCGTTCCAGGAGTGGGGGTGGAACAGCCGATGTCTGAGAGCGCTCTCATGCGTGGCGGGGCAGAGCTTAGTCCCGGTTCGTAGGTCAGGTCCATGCCAATGCAAGGGGCAATTCAACGATGTAAGCGGCGGCCGGGACGCCGCCGGGCGGGTGACGGCTCATCGGGTGAACTCCGCCGGGGGACGGCACGTCACCGCGGTGCCCGCGTCCGGCCCGCGCTCCTGCCGTCACGGGGCGTCCCCGGACCCGCCACGCGCGGCGGCATCCGTCAACTCGACCGGTCCGCACGGGCGTCCAGAGCGGGCGGGGCCGGCCGGGGCGGGATAGAGGAGAGTCATGAGAAAGTCCCGAATAACGCCCTGGGCGGCCGCCCTGCTCCTCGCGGCCGCCTGCACCCTCGCCGGTCCCGCGGCCACGGCGGCGGCACCCGGCATCGCGGCCACGGGCTACGTGGCCCTCGGTGACTCCTACTCGGCGGGGGTCGGAGCCGGCAGCTACCTCACCGCCGCGCCGCGCTGCCTGCGCAGCAGCCTGTCCTTCCCGGCCCTGTGGGCCGCGGCCCACTCCCCCTCGTCGTTCAGCTTCACCGCCTGCGACGGCGCCAAGACCGGCGACGTGCTGAACAAGCAGCTCGGCCCGCTCGGCCCGCGCACCGGTCTGGTCACCGTCACGGCAGGCGGCCGGGACGCGGGCTTCACCAGCGTGATGGCGGCCTGCGTGCTGGGCGGCAGCGGCACGTGCCTGTCCGCCGTGGCCAAGGCCCGCTCCGCCACGGACGAGACGCTGCCGGGCGACCTCGACCGTCTCTACTCGGCCATCCGCGGCAAGGCGCCCGCCGCCCGCGTCGTCGTGCTCGGCTATCCGCGCCTGTACCAGTTGCACGGCAGTTGCTCGGGCGGCCTGCCGGACACCGAGCGGGCCGCGCTCAACGAGGCCTCGGACCACCTCAACCAGGTGCTCGCCGCGCACGCCGCCGCCCACGGCTTCACCTTCGTCGACGTACGGACCGTCTTCGACGGGCACGGGATCTGCTCGGCCGAACCCTGGCTGCACAGCGTCGACTGGCTGGATCTCGGCGAGTCCTACCACCCGACGGCGGCCGGGCACTCCCTCGGCTATCTCCCCCTGCTCACCGACGCTCTCTGAGACGATGGCCGGTGCCGGTCACATACCGGCCGTCGCCTTGCGCCGCGCCTGCTCGAACTCCTGCACCGGATCACCGCCGGCCTGCCAGGGCCAGGCGGTGACGGTGCCGTCGAGCAGCTCGAAGACCGCACGGGCCTCCACCCGCCGGTCGGCGGCCAGCAGCGCGTAGGCGAGGACATTGAGATCGGCCGGGGCCGCGGCGTGGGTCAGGAACCCCGGCCGCACCCAGGTGTCGACGACCCGGTCGAGGGCCTGGGCCGCCATCGCCTGGGACCAGTGGTTGCGCGCCACCAGCGCCTCGAATCCGCCCCGGTCGAGCACGGCCTGGTACTGCTGCACCTGCGCGGTGAGTTCCGTCCCCGCGCAGGGGGCGTTCGCGGGCATTCGGGCCCGCAGGGTGTCCACGAACTCCAGGACCTGGATGCGTGATCCGGCCTCCTCCGGGCTCAGATAGCCCAGCATGCTCAGGTAGGCCTCACGGTTCCAGCGGTCGCGCGCGAGCACCTCGTTCCACACCCCGAACACCCGGGGCTGCGCCCAGCGTTCCACGCGTGCCACCGCCAGCAGGGCGACCCAGGGGGTGGGATCCTCCGGCGCGAGTCCGGCGGCCCGCAGACAGCGGTCCACGGTGCCGGCCGCGTCGTCCAGGCTCCCCCGCGTCCGGGCGTGGGCGACCTCGGTCCAGGCGTGCAGGACGAGTGCGTTCGCGTCGCGCGGCTCGCGCGCCGCCCAGGACCGCGCCAGATGCGATCCGGCCAGGAAACCACCCAGCACACTCATGCGGTGCGTACGGCGGTCCCAGTCGCCGGGCTCCTGGGCCAGGAGCCGGGACAGCTGGGCGGCGCACAGGTCCGTCGTCGCGATCGTTCCGGTCCTCGTGGTCGCCAGCAGCGACTTCAGCAGCCTGCCCAGGTCCTGGTCGCCGAGCTCCGGCGCCAGGCGTGCCCCTCGGCGGCGACGCGATAGAAAAGCCATGGCCGGAGGCTAGAACGGCAGGTGGATAACGCAAGGTGTTCGCCGAGATCGTTATCTGTCACCGACCGGTTGGCGGCCGCCGCGGAGTGGAACCCTGCCGACATGGGCAAGACCGCGCTGATCGTCATCGACATGATCAACACCTATGACCACAAGGACGCCGATCTGCTGCTCCCCTCGGTGACCTCCGTCGTTCCCGTGCTGACCGGCCTCCTGGAACGGGCCCGGCAGAAGGACGTGCCGGTGATCTACGTGAACGACAACTTCGGCGAGTGGCGCTCCCACCACGGCGAACTGCTGGAGCACGCGCTGGCCGGCCCGCACGCCGAACTCGTCGAGCCGTTGCGGCCCGACCGGAGCTCCCTGTTCGTGGTGAAGGCCCGCCACTCGATCTTCTTCGACACCCCGCTGACGTACCTGCTCCACCAGCAGGGGACCGAGCGGCTCGTACTGTCCGGCCAGGTCACCGAGCAGTGCGTGCTCTACTCGTCCCTCGACGCCCACATCCGGCATTTCGACGTGGTGATCCCCCGGGACGCGGTGGCGCACATCCACGCGGATCTGGCGGAGGCGGCACTGCGCATGATGGAGCGGAACATGGGGGCCCAGGTGTGCGACAGCCGGGAGCTGTGGGCCTGACGCGGCGCGTACCCCTCAGCGCCCCTCCGGCCGCTCCAGGAGGCCCACCACCTGCTCCCGGACGGCTTCCCAGGCCACCGGCGGCAGGCCGCCCAGGGACGTGGCACGCAGCAGGCCGAGCGTGTCCTCGGCGCCGGAGCCGCCGTGGACGTCCTCGCCGAGCACGTCGTAGCCGGTCCGCACGGCGACGCGGAGGCGCGGGCCCCTCTCGCCGTCGTGCAGCGCCGAGGCGACGACCAGGGGCGGCGACCCGCCGTCCACGCCGTGGAACTTGCGGTACGCGGCGGCGACCGGCTCCCGCCAGTGGACGCCGAGCAGCACCCCGCGTCCGGCCGCCGCGTCCGCGAGGCCGGTCTCGCGGACGCCGTCCGGGCCCAGCACCCTGGCGCGGGCGCCGAGCACGAGCGCGGGCGGGAGCAGACAGCGCAGGGTGCTGCCCACCAGGTTGCCGCCGACCGTGGCCGTCCGGCGCACGGCTCCGGTGCCCACCGAGGCGGCGGCGCGGCGCAGCACGTCCGGCACCCGGTCGTCCAGGCGGGCGAGGACCACGGCGGCGCCCAGCGCCTCCCGGCCGATCACATTGGCCTCAGGCAGTTCCCGCAGGGACATGGCCCGCGCGGGGAAGCCGTCCCGCTGCCAGGCGGCCCACACCAGGGTGGCCCCGCCGACCGGTACGGCCCCTTCGGCCAGGCACTCCTGCGCTTCGGACACGGATGTGGGCAGACGCAGCAGCACGGTGGCCGACCTGCCTTCCTGGGGGCGACTGGGCAGCCGGCGTGGCGGGCTCCCGGTGTCCCGGTGTCCCGCGCTCCGGCACGGCGGAGTCTGCTCGACCCCGCGGGGGCGCGTACAGGGCTCACACGGGCGTGCGCGGTTGGCCGGACGGGCGTGGACGGCTTCGCCGGGCGCTCCGGGCACCGCCGGTCGGGTGATCCCCTGCGCGGCCCCGGGCCGCCGGAGACCCGGAGAAATCCCGGCATCCAGGTCATTCGTAATAAACATGACCAAGGCCGCGAAGTGGCAGCCTCACGGTGATCGACCGAAACTGAAGCTGGCGGTTCGTGATCAGGAATGACACGCCAAGAACCTCCGACGGCCCGGTCGGGCCACTTCCCGGTCCTCTCGGACCGCGGGCCGGCCGTGCTCCGCCGTCGGCTGCCCCTAAAGCCCTGCAGGAGATCGAATGGTGGAACAGTCCTCCGAGGTCCAGATAGCAGGACCGGACGAAGGCACCATCACCAGTCGGAACGACGCGGGTCCGGCGGGAGCGGACACCGAGAGGGAACTCGCCGTCGCGCTCGCCGACGTCGTGGGCGCCCCGCACGTACCGGTGGACGGGCACTTCTTCACCGACCTCGGCGCCAACTCCCTGGTAATGGCCCAGTTCTGCGCCCGGGTCAGGAAGAGAGCCGACCTGCCGTCCCCTTCCATGAAGGACATCTACCGCTACCCCACGATCCGGAGCCTGGCAGCGGCCCTCTGCGAAACCGCTCCCGAGCCCGCCTCGTCCGTCCCTGCCGCCGCCGTATCACCGGCCGCGTCACCGGCCGCTCCGCCGGAACGGGTACCGCGCACGAGCAGCCGTAACCATTTCCTGTGCGGTTTCTCCCAGTTGGTGATCTTCCTGACGTACTCCCTGGTCGCCGGGTTCATCACGGACCGCGGGTACCAGTGGATCGCGGCCGGCTCGGGAGCGGCCGACATCTATGTGCGGTCGCTGCTGTTCGGCGGCATCGGGTTCATCGCCCTGTGCGTGTTCCCCGTCGCCGCCAAGTGGGTGCTCGTAGGCCGCTGGAAGCCGGGCGAGTTCCCGCTCTGGGGCCCCCGTTACCTCCGCTTCTGGCTCCTGAAGGTGCTGCTGCACGCCAACCCGATGATCCTCTTCGTCGGGAACCCGCTGTACGTGCTGTACCTGCGGGCCCTGGGCGCACGGATCGGCAAGGGTGTCACGATCCTCTCCCGCTCCGTGCCGGTCTGCACCGACCTGGTGACGATCGGCGCCGGAACCGTGATCCGCAAGGACGCGTTCCTCCTCGGCTACCGGGCCCACTCCGGGCACATCCAGACCGGCCCGATCACCCTCGGCCGGGGCGCGTTCGTCGGCGAGAAGACCGTCCTGGACATCGACACGTCGATGGGCGACGACAGCCAGCTCGGCCACTCCTCGGCGCTGCACCGCGGCCAGGCGGTCCCGGACGGCGAGCGCTGGCACGGCTCCCCGGCGGAGCGCGGCGGCACCGACTACGTACGCGTCGAGCCGGCCGCGTGCGGGACCGTGCGCCGCGCCTGGTTCGGGTTCATGACGCTGGCCCAGCTCTTCCTCTTGTACATCCCCCTGGCCGTGGGCGGCATGTACATGCTGTTCACCGAGGTCCCGGCGCTCGGCAAGCGGCTGGACCCGCAGACGGCGTCGCTGTCGCGGGCCGAGCTGATCCCCGACGCGCTGCTGCTGTCCCTCGTCCTGTTCGGCGGCTTCGTGGTGGGCGGGCCGCTGGTGCTGTACACCGTGCCGCGCCTGCTGAATCTCGTGGTCAGGCCCGACCGGGTGTACCCGCTCTACGGATTCCACTACGCGGTGCACCGGGCGACGGCCCGGATGACGAACATCAGGTTCTTCGCCTGGCTGTTCGGCGACAGCTCCTACATCGTGCACTACCTGCGCGGGCTCGGTTACGACCTGTCGCACGTCGAGCAGACGGGCTCGAACTTCGGCACCGAGGTGCAGCACGAGACGCCGTTCCTGGTGTCCGTGGGCAGCGGCACCATGGTGGCCGACGGACTCTCCGTGGTGAACGCGGACTACTCCAGCACGTCGTTCCGCCTCTCCCGGGCGTCGATCGGGGCGCGAAACTTCCTCGGTAACAACATCGCGTACCCCGCCGGGGGCCGGACGGGAGAGAACTGCCTTCTGGCGACGAAGGTGATGGTGCCCCTCGACGGGGAGGTCAGGGAGGGCGTCGGGCTGCTCGGTTCGCCGTGCTTCGAGATTCCCCGGACGGTGGAGCGGGACGCGCGGTTCGACGACCTGAGGACCGGCGAGACACTGCGCCGGCGGCTGGCGGCGAAGAACCGCTACAACCTGCGCTCGATGGGCGTGATGCTGTTCGCCAGGTGGGTGCACACCTTCGGGCTGGCGCTGTTCGCCCTCGTCTCGGTGGACCTGTACGGCGCCGCCGGGCAGGCGGTCATCGGCCTCTATCTGGCGGTCACACTGCTCTTCACCACGCTCTACCACGTGCTGGTGGAACGCCTGATCATGCGATTCCGCCGGCTGCGCCCCCAGCTGTACTCCATCTACGACCCCTTGTTCTGGCGGCACGAGCGCCTGTGGAAGGTTCCGGACCGCCATCTCAACATCTTCAACGGCACCCCCTTCAAGAGCCTCGCCTGGCGCCTGATGGGCGTGCGCATCGGGCGGCGGGTGTTCGACGACGGCTGCTACCTGACGGAGCGGACCCTCACCGTCATCGGCGACGACTGCACGCTGAACGCCGGGAGCAAGATCCAGTGCCACTCGCAGGAGGACGGCACCTTCAAGTCCGAGGGCACCACCCTCGGGGACGGCTGCACGCTGGGCGTCGGCGCCCATGTGCACTACGGCGTGACGGTGGGTGACGGCGCGGTTCTGGCGGCCGACTCCTTCCTGATGAAGGGCGAGGAGGTCCCGCCGCACGCCCGGTGGGGCGGCAACCCCGCCGTGGACATGCCCGAGGCCGCCGGCCGGCCCGGTGACGGCGACCTGGCGGCACCCCCGTGCCCGGCCGGCGCCACTTCGGTGACGGTGAGTTGAGGAAGGCCATTCGATGAGAACGCGCATGGATGCGGACCAGGAGTTCTGGAGCCGGGTGCTGACCGCCGGCGGGGCCACCGCGGTGCCGCGATGGGTGCGAGAGCCGGTGCCGGGCTCGGCGGAGCACGAGGCACCCGTACCGGACGACGTCGCCGGGGCGGTGCACGGCCTCGCCGAGCGGTGCGGGGCGTCGGCCGGGGCGCTGCTCCTGGCGGCGCACGCCAAGGTGCTGGCCGCCCTCTCCGGCGAACAGGACGTGGTGACGGGGTACGCCGCCGGCGCGCGCGGAGAGCCGCTGCCCTGCCGTCTCACCGTCCCCCCGGGATCCTGGCGGGACCTGGTGTCCGCCGCCCGCCGGGCCGAGGCGGAGGTACGGGAGCACCGGGAGTTCCCGGTGGCGGAACTGCGCCGGGAACTGGGGCTGACCGAGCCGTCGTACGAGGCCGTGCTCGGGCCCCCGGACGCCGGGGACGGGTTCGCCGACGAGGGTGTGCTGCAGGTGCGCTGGTCCGACCGGGGCGGGCGGCCGGTGCTGCGCCTGCGGTACCGCACCGACGTGCTGGACGCCGCCTGCGCGGAGCGGATCGCCGGCTACCACCTGACGGCGCTGCGGCTGATGACGGCCGACGTGGACGCCGAGCACGCGCGGCAGAGCCTGCTGGGCGACGACGAGGTGCGTGAGCAGCTCGAAGGGTTCGCCGGGCCGCACCGGCCGCTGCCGGACGCGCGGGCGCACGAACTGTTCGAGCGGCGGGCGCGGGAGCATCCGCGGGCCGTCGCGGCGGTGCGGGGCGACCGGGAGTGGACCTACGGCGAGCTCAACGCGCGCGCCAACCGGCTGGCACACGCCCTGCTGGCCCGCGGGGTCGGCCGCGAGGACGTGGTCGCCGTGGTCACCGAGCGCGACCTCGACTGGCTGGCCGCGACCCTGGCGGTGTTCAAGGCGGGGGGCGTGTACCTGCCGATCGAGCCGCACTTCCCCGCCGGCCGGATCGCGGCGACCCTGTCCCGCGCCGGCTGCCGGCTGGTGCTGACCGAGTCCGGCAGCACCGGCACCCTCGACGAGGCGCTCGCCACGCTGACGGACACCGCGAAGCTGCTGGTCGAGGAGGCCTACGCGGAGTCGCACGCCGACGACGACCCCGGAGTGCGGGTCGACGCCGGACAGCTCGCCTACATCTACTTCACCTCCGGCTCCACCGGCGAGCCGAAGGGAGCCATGTGCGAGCACGCCGGGATGCTCAACCACCTCTTCGCCAAGATCGACGACCTGGGGATCGGCGAGGGCTCGGTGGTGGCGCAGACCGCTCCGCAGTGCTTCGACATCTCGCTGTGGCAACTGGTGTCCGCGCTGCTGGTGGGCGGACGGACGCTGCTGGTCCCGCAGGACGTGATCGTGGACGTGGAGCGGTTCGTCGACACGCTGGCCGGAGGCCGGGTCACCGTGGCGCAGGTCGTGCCCTCGTATTTGGAGGTCGTGGTCGCGTATCTGGAGCGGCACCCCCGGGCCCTTCCCGATCTGCGCCGTGTGTCGGTGACCGGTGAGGCGCTGAAACGGGAGCTGGTCCAGCGGTGGTTCGCGAGCCGGCCGGACATCGGGCTGGTCAACGCCTACGGCCTGACGGAGACCTCGGACGACACCAACCACGAGGTCATGGACCGGGTGCCCGAGCGGGTGCTGCTGGGCCGCGCGGTCAACAACGTCCGCGTCCTCGTCGTGGACGAACGGCTGGCACTGGTGCCGACGGGCGCCCCGGGACTGATCGCGTTCTCCGGCGTCTGTGTGGGCCGGGGGTACGTCAACGACCCGGAGCGCACCCGGGAGGCGTACCGCGAGGATCCGTACCGGCCGGGTGAGCGGCTCTATCTGGGCGGTGACTGGGGGCGCTGGCACCCGGACGGCAAGCTGGAGTTCCTGGGCCGCCGGGACAACCAGGTCAAGATCCGCGGCTTCCGGATCGAGATCGGCGAGATCGAGAACACGCTGCTGCGGGTGCCGGGGGTGCGGGACGCCGCGGTGGTCGTCGCCGAGCAGGGCGGCGGGAGCAAGCACCTGATCGCCTACTACACGGGTGAGCCACAGCCGGTGGAGACGCTGCGTGAGTCGCTGGGTGGCGTGCTGCCCGGCTACATGGTCCCGTCGGCCTTCCATGTGCGGCCGGAACTGCCGCTGACCGCCAACGGCAAGATCGACCGCAAGGCGCTCACCGCGCTGGCAGAGCAGACGCCGGAGCCCGTGGCGGGCGACCGCGCCGCGGAGCGGGACGGTGCCCCGCTCACCCCGACCGAGCGGAAACTGGCGGCCGCCTGGGCCGAGTTGCTCGGCGTGCCCGAGCACCGGATCGGCCGGACCGACCACTTCTTCGACTCCGGCGGCACCTCTCTGACGGCGGTCCGGCTCACCCTCGCGCTCGACCGCGCGGTGTCCTTGAAGGACATCACCCGGCACCCGGTCCTCGGTGACCTCGCGGCCCTGCTCGACGGCGCGGGCCGGCAGCGCACCGAACTGCTCCAGCCGCTGTCGCGGGCGGCCGGTACCGCGGAGTGCGCCCTGATCTGCTTCCCCTACGCGGGCGGCAACGCCGTCAACTACCAGCCGATGGCGAGTGTGCTGGCGGGCAGCGGCCTGCCGGTCCTCGCGGTCGACCTGCCCGGCCACGACCTGTCCGACCGACCCGAGCCGTTCGCGCCGATCACGGGGGTGGCGGAGCGGGTCGCCGACGAGATCGCCGCGCGCGGTCTGACCCGGGTCATGATCTGGGGCCACTCGTCGGGCGCCGCGCCGGCCGTGGAGACGGCCAGACGGCTCGAGGAGCGCGGGGTGGACGTGACCCGGGTGTTCCTCGGCGCGCAACTGCTCGGCACCGCCGACGAGCGGCGGGCCGCCGCCGAGGAGCTGACCGGCCGGAGCGACGCCGAGATCGCCGCCCGGCTGACCTCGGACAGCGGCTACACCGAACTCGCGGAGCTGAACGACCGGCACGCCGGGCACATCGGTGCCGCCTACCGGCACGACTGCGTGTCCGCGCACCGCTACTTCCGCGACGCGCTGCGGAACCCGCCGGCGGCACGGCTGGCCGCCCCGGTCACCGTGGTCGTCGCCGCGGACGACCCGCACACCGCCGGGCACACCGACCGCCACCGGGACTGGCTGCTGCTGGCCGGCCACGTGGAGCTGCACGAACTCCCCGACGGCGGCCACTACTTCCCGCGCACGCGGCCGGACGAGGCGGCGCGAGCCGTCCTGACCGCCGTGGCGCCCCTGGCCCCTTCCTGAACCTCGCCGAGCCCGCAGCCGGGCAACGAAAGGAATTCGAGATGTCCTCCTCACCTCTGGCCACCTCGCTCGACGTGGAGCCCCGGCCGGACAGTCCCGCCCTGGTGCGCGTCGACTCCCCCGGTGACGCGGCGAGTTGGGCGGCCGAGCACCGCGAGTCGCTGCGCGCGCGGGTCACCGAGCACGGGGCCCTCCTGGTCCGCGGCCTGCGACTGCGGGACGCGGACGAGGCCGGTGCCGTCTTCGCGAAGCTGGCCGGTGCCGGTGCCCTCATGACGGAGCGGGAGGCTTTCGCCCCCCGGGAGCCCCTCGGTCCGGGGCTGTACTCCTCGACGGCCTGGCCGGCCAACCAGCCGATGTGCATGCACCACGAGCTGAGTTACACGCTGGAGGTGCCCGGCCTGATGCTGTTCGCGTGTCTGACCGCGCCCCAAGAGGGTGGCGCGACGGCCGTGGCCGACGCCGAAGAAGTGCTCAGGGCGCTGCCCGCCGGTCTGGCCGAACGGTTCGAGCGCGAGGGCTGGCTGCTGACCCGCAGCTACAACGACGAGATCGGGGCCTCGCTCG
Organism: Streptomyces sp. NPDC047869; assembly: GCF_040704065.1. Taxonomy (NCBI): domain Bacteria; kingdom Bacillati; phylum Actinomycetota; class Actinomycetes; order Kitasatosporales; family Streptomycetaceae; genus Streptomyces; species Streptomyces sp. NPDC047869. The sequence continues at coordinate 96,133 of NZ_JBEYRK010000010.1, read as the reverse complement.
CGGAGTCGTTCGGCACCGAGGACCGCGACGAGATCGAACGCTACTGCCGTTCGCACGCCATCGACTTCCACTGGCAGCCTGACGGCTCGCTGCGCACCCAGCAGCGCCGCAGCGCCGTGGTGCGGCACCCGCTGACCGGCAGGCGCTGCTGGTTCAACCAGATCGCGTTCCTCAACGAGTGGACCCTCGCCCCGGAGGTGCGCGAGTACCTGGTGGACGAGTACGGCGCGGACGGCCTGCCGTTCAACACCCGCTACGGCGACGGCGCCCCGATCGGCGAGGACGTCGTCCAGTTGCTCAACACGACGTACGAGAAACACACCAGGCGCGAGCCCTGGCAGGCCGGTGACCTGCTGCTGGTGGACAACATCCGCACCGCGCACAGCAGGGAGCCCTTCACCGGTGAGCGGCAGGTGGTGGTCGGCATGGCCGAGCCGCGGCGCCTGGCCGACGGCTGCCCGACCTCGGAGGCGAGTGAGCGATGACCCATCTTCTGTCGACCGGGACCCAGCCGGCCACACCCGTCCCGGCCACCGTGCCGACGTTCGCGGTGATCTCCGGCGAACAGGTGCAGCAGGCGCTCGGCGGCCGCGAGAAGCAGCTCGTGGAGCTGGTCGAGGCGACCTACCGGCTGCACGGCGCCGGGGACTCGGTGAACCCGCCGTCGTACTTCCTGCGCTTCCCCGACCGGCCCACCTCCCGGATCATCGCGCTGCCGGCCTCCATCGGCGGCTCGGTGCACGTGGACGGCGTGAAGTGGATCTCCAGCTTCCCGGAGAACGTGAGCGCCGGGCTGCCCCGGGCCTCCGCGGTGCTCATCCTCAACGACCACGACACGGGCTACCCGTTCGCGTGCATGGAGAGCTCCATCATCAGCGCCACCAGGACCGCGGCCTCCGCCGCGCTGGCGGCCGACTGGCTGACCCGCACCCGTGCCCGCCCCACCCGCGTGGGCTTCTTCGGCACCGGCCTGATCGCCCGGTACATCCACACCTTCCTGGCCGGCACCGGCTGGGCGTTCGACTCGATCGGCGTGCACGACGTGTCCCCCGACAGCGCGGCCGGCTTCAGCGGCTATCTGCGCGGGACCGGCACCGCGGCGCGGGTCACCGTCCACGACAGCGCCGAGGCGCTCGTCCGCTCCAGCGACCTCGTGGTCTTCGCCACCGTCGCCGGCCGACCGCACGTCACGTCGCCGGCCTGGTTCGACCACAACCCCGTGGTGCTGCACGTGTCGCTGCGCGACCTCGCCCCCGAGATCCTGCTCGGCGCGGCCAACTTCGTCGACGACGTCGAGCACTGCCTGAAGGCCGACACCTCCCCCCACCTGGTCGAACAGCGCACCGGCGACCGTGACTTCCTCAACGGCACCCTCAACGACGTGATGCTGGGGCGGGCCGCGCCGCCGCCGGACCAGCCGGTGATCTTCTCGCCCTTCGGTCTCGGCGTGCTCGATCTCGCCGTCGGAAAGTACGTCTACGACGAAGTGGCCCGGGCGGGGAACCTCCGCCTCGTCGACGACTTCTTCCACGACCTGCGTCGGTACGGCTGAGGCCGTCCTCAGCCGGGACCAGGAGGCCCGCCGTGCCCGTCATTTCCTCCCCCAACGCCTTCAACGAAGGCAACCTCTTCGTCGACCTGGAGTCGATCTTCGGGTGCCCCCTCTACCTGAAATGCGAGGGTTTCAACTTCGCCGGCTCCATCAAGCTGAAGGCCGCGAACGAGATGGTGGAGAGCGCCGAGCGGGACGGGGTCCTGAAGCGGGACTCCATCCTCGTGGAGTCCTCCTCGGGGAACCTGGGCGTGGCGCTCAGCATGATCGCCGCGAGCAAGGGTTACCGGTTCCTGTGTGTCACGGACGCCCGCTGCAACCTGTCGACCAGGCTGCTGATGGAGGCCCTGGGCAGTCAGGTGCACGTGGTGGCCGACCTGGACGCCAACGGCGGCTTCCTCGGCACCCGGCTGGAGTACGTCCGCTCGCTGTGCGAGTCCGACGACCGGTACGTGTGGCTGAGCCAGTACACCAACGCGGGTAACTGGCGGGCCCACTACCGGACCACCGGGCCGGAGATCGCCAGCTACTTCCCGCGCCTGGACGTGCTGTTCGTCGGCGCGGGCACCACCGGAACCCTGATGGGCTGTGCCCGCTTCTTCCGGCAGTGGCACCGCCCGGTGCGGATCGTCGCGGTGGACAGCGTGGGCTCGGTGGCCTTCGGCGGGGAGCCGGGCCGCCGGATGATCCCCGGCCTGGGCATGAGCATGCGCCCGCCCCTGCTGGACGAGTCCTACGTGGACGAGGTGATCCGGGTGGAGGAGGCCGACACCATCCGCACCTGTCACCGCATGGCCAGGCGCGGCTTCCTGTTCGGCGGTTCCACCGGCACGGTGGTCAGCGGGGCGACCGACTGGCTCGCCGAGCACGACACCGGTGGCACCACCGCGGTGGCCATCGCGCCCGACCTCGGCGAGCGCTACCTCGACACCATCTACCAGACCAACTGGCTGCAGGATCTGTACGGCGAGCACATCCTGGACACGGTCGAGGAACCGGTCCAGGTGGACGGCGGCTCCCGGGAGGTGGACTCCGCCGGCCGCTCGCCGGGGCGCCGCCGGAGGCGGTAGGGCGCCCCTACGCCCCCGTCTAGGAGTACAGTATTCATCAGTCGATGAATTATTGTTCTCCGGAGAGGCGGGGGCATGATGGAGCGGACCACGTGCTGTGTGGTGGGAGGCGGTCCCGCCGGCATGGTGCTCGCCCTGCTGCTGGCGCGGGCGGGTGTCGAGGTGACGGTGCTGGAGAAGCACGGCGACTTCCTCCGTGACTTCCGCGGCGACACCGTGCACCCCTCGACCCTGGCGCTGCTGGACGACCTGGGGCTGGCCGGGCGCTTCGCCCGGCTGCCGCAGCGCAGGGTGCGTACCGTGCAACTCCCCCTGGGTGACGGGCGTTCGCCGGTGACGGTCGCCGACCTCTCGGTGCTGCGCGGCCCGTACAACTACGTGGCGATGGTCCCCCAGTGGGACCTGCTCGACCTGCTGGCGGCCGAGGCCCGGCGCGAGGCCTCCTTCCACCTGCGGATGAACACCGAGGCGACGGCCCTGCTGACCGAGGGCGGCCGGGTGACCGGGGTGCGCTACCGCACCTCCGACGGCCGCACCGGCGAACTGCGCGCCGTGCTCACCGTCGCCTGCGACGGCCGTGGCTCCCTGGCACGCGGCCGGCCCGAGCTGGGCCTGCGCCGCTTCGGCTGCCCGATGGACGCCTGGTGGTTCCGGCTGCCGCGCCGGGAGAGCGACCCGAGCGGGCTGGTGGGTGGCACGGGTAACCGATTCCTCACCGCGATGATCGACCGCGGAGACTACTGGCAGTGCGCCGCGCTCATCCGCAAGGGCACCGACCGCCGGCGCCGGGCGGCCGGCCTGGACCGGTTCCGGGCCGACTTCGGCGCCGCCGTGCCCTGGATCGCGGACCGCACCGGACGGATCGGCTCATGGGACGAGGTCCGGCTCCTCGACGTACGCCTGGACCGGCTGCGCCGCTGGCACCGGCCGGGACTGCTGTGCATCGGCGACGCCGCGCACGCGATGTCCCCGGTCTTCGGCATCGGCATCAACCTCGCCGTCGAGGACGCCGTGGCCGCCGCGCGGTATCTGGCCGCGCCGCTGCGGCGCGGGACCGTGGGGCTGCGCGACGTCCGCAGGGTGCAGCGCCGGCGCCGCCCCACCACGGTCGTCACCCAGGCGCTGCAGCGGGCGGCCCACGCCCGGTTCGTCGCCCCGGTGCTGGAGGGGCGGCCACCGCTCGGGAGCGCGGCACGCGCCCGGCGCCTCGCCGCGCTGGTCACCGGATCGCGGCTCGGCCGGCTCCCGGCGTACTTCATCGGATACGGCGCGCTGCGGGAGCGCCCGCCGAAGGCGGCGGTCCGGTAGCCGCCGTCCGCGGACGGTCCCGCCGCACCGCGGGCCGCCGGACGTCAGATCCGGCCGCCGGTGAAGCGGGTGATCGGCCCCTGGGTGCGGCGGCCCGAGCGGCGGCCAGCCGCGTAGGACGCGACGCCCACCGCGGTCACGCCGGCGCTCACGCCCGCGGCCACGATCTTGCGGTGGGCGAGGACCGTCCACGCGGTCGTGGCCACCGTGGCGACCCGGCCCGAGGCCACGACGGCGGCCCGCCGCCCCGCTTCGACGCCCTTGGCCGCCGCGCTCACCGTGCCGACCACGCCGTCGGCGGCGCGCCCGGTCGCCTTCTTCGCCGCTGACGCGCCGTCACCGGCCGCCTCCTCGGCCTTCTTCGCCGCGCCGGAGGCCGGCGCGGTCGCCTTGGCGGCGGTGCGACGGGCCGCCGAGGCGGCCGTGCGCTTCTTGTCCTGCGTCTGCTGGCTCGTGCCCTTGGTCGGTTCACTCATGGAATGCGGCTTGCCCCTCCCGGAGCCCGCAAACGTGGCCGGACGCCCGGCCGGTGCGGGGGTGGGTCCGCCCACCGGGCGGTAGCCTGCTCGTGAGGACAGTCATGGCCGATGAGGTGCGTATCCGGCTCCTCGGCGGTTTCGCCGTGGCGGTCGAGGACCGCCCGGTCGCCCCCGGGGCGTGGCGGCTGCGCAAGGCCCGGACCCTGCTCAAACTGCTCTGCCTGGCGCCGGGCCACCGGCTGCACCGGGAACGGCTCTACGACCTCCTGTGGCCGGACCTCGACATCACGGCCGCCTCGAACAACCTCCACCAGGTGCTGCACGCCGTGCGGCGCGCGCTTGCCTCCGCCGGGGCGCGGGACGAGATCGTCGTGCTGCGCGACGACATGGTGCTGCTCGGGCCGGACGGCGCAGTCCACGTCGACCTGGACGGCCTCGACGAGGCGATCCGGCGGGCCGCGTCCGGCGGCACGGCGGCGGACTGCCGTGCCGCGCTCGCCCTCGCCGACGCCGAACTGCTGCCCGAGGACCGCTACGAGACCTGGGTGGCCGAGGCGGCCGGCTCGCTGGAGACCCGGCTCACGGCCGTCCGGCTGGGGCTGGCCGAGGCGCTGGAGCGCGATCACCGTACGGCCGAGGCGGTGGACGTACTGCGGGCCCTGGTCGCCCGGGACCCCCTGGACGAGCCGGGGCTGCGGGCCCTGATGCGGACGCTGGCCGAGTCCGGGCGGCGCGGGGAGGCCCTGGCGGCGTACGAGCGGCTGCGCGACACGCTCCACCGGGACACCGGTGCCGATCCCGACCCGCAGACCCGCCGCCTCTACCGGGCCCTGCTGGCCGACTCGGTGGATCCCGGCGAGCGGCCGGCGGACGGCCGGCGGGGCAGGCTGCCGAGACCGGCGACCGAGCTCGTCGGACGGGAGCGGGAGATCGCCGAGGTGCGGCGGCTGCTCGGGCGCGGTGGGCTGCTCACCCTCACCGGGGCCGGCGGCTGCGGCAAGACCCGGCTGGCGCTCGCCGTGGCGGACCGCAGCGGCGACGGATTCCGGGACGGGGCGTGGTTCGTGGACCTCGCCGCGCTGACGGAGCCGGACCTGGTCCCCGAGGCCGTCGCCGCCGTGCTCGGCCTGCAGCTCCCGCCGTCCGGCGGGGCCCGGGAAGCACTGCTGGGCCAGCTCGGCGGCCGGCGGACGCTGCTGGTCCTGGACAACTGCGAGCACCTGGTCGACGCGTGTGCCGCCCTGGTCTCGCAGATCATCGCCCGCTGCCCGGGGGTCGCGGTGCTCGCCACCAGCCGGGAGCCGCTGCGCAGTTACGGTGAGCGCACCTTCCGGGTGCCGTCCCTCGGGCTGCCGGATCCACGGCGGCTGCCGCCCGTCGGGGAACTGGCCCGCTTCGCCTCCGTACGGCTGTTCGTGGACCGGGCCGCCGACGCGGCGCCGGGCTTCCGGCTGACCGCGCGGAACGCGGCGGCCGTGGCGCAGATCTGCTTCAGGCTCGACGGAATGCCCCTGGCCCTGGAACTGGCCGCGGCCCGGGTGCACTTGCTGGCCCCGGACCAGATCGCCGAACGGCTCGACGACGCGCTCGCCCTGCTCAGCCGGGGCAGCCGGCACGGCGTGACCCGGCAGCAGACGCTGCTGGCCACCCTGGAGTGGAGCCACCGGCTCCTCGACGGCGAGGAGCAGTGCCTGTTCCGCAGGCTGGCGGTCTTCGCGGGCGGGTTCTCGCTCGCGGCGGCCGAGGACGTCTGCGCGGACGGCGTGCCGGCCGGCTCGGTGCTGGACCTCCTCGGCCGGCTGGCCGACAAGTCCCTGGTGTGCGTGGAAGCCGGCCCGCGCGAGGCCCGGTACCGGCTGCTGGAGACGATCCGGCAGTACGCCGCCGAACTCCTGCGCGCCAGCGGGGAAGCGGCCGGGGTCGAGGCCCGGCACCGGCGGTTCTATCTGCGGCTCGCCGAGGCACGGGACCGTGAGCCGGCCGCCGGGGCCGCCGGTGCGACCTCTCTGGAGCTGGAGGCGGACTACGGCAATCTCCGGGCCGCCCTGCGCTCGTTCCTGCGCCACCGGCCGGAGAGCGGGCTGCGCCTGGCGGTGGCCCTGCGCTCGTTCTGGCCCGAGCGCGGGCGGCTCGCCGAGGGCGGGCGCTGGCTCGACGACGCGCTGGCCGCCGCCCCGGAGCCCACACCGCAGCGGGCGAAGGCCCTGATGGGCCGGGCCGTGCTGGCGATCCGGCTCGGTGACGGCACTCCGCTGGAGGACATCGCCACCGAGATCGTCGGCATCCAGCAGCGGCAGCCGGACCGGTCGGCCCTGGCGTACGCCTGCTACCAGCAGGCGATCCTGCTGTGGATGCGCGGCGCGTGGGCGCGGGGGCGCGCCGCCCTCGACCGGGCGCGCGCCCTCGCGCAGGGGGCCGGTGAGCCGTCGGTCCTCGCCGCCGTCGCACATCTGGACTGCGTCCGGGCCGCCTGTCGCGGTGAGGGTGCGACGGCTCGCGCCGCCTGCTCGGAGAGTCTGCGGCTGCTCGACGAGGTCGCGACGGCGACCGGTCCCTTCTTCCCGGTCATGACACCGGGCTACGTGGTGGAGGGCGTCGGCCGCGGTCAGGTGTCGGTCCTCTTCGAGGAGACCGTGCTCACCGGCCGCACGGTCGGCCCGGCCCGGGCCCGCGGGTACGCCCTGACGACACTCGCGTGGGCCGCCCGGCTGGAAGGGGACACGGACGCCGCCACGGCGGCGGCGGAGAGCGGCGCCGACCGCTTCCGCGCGCTCGGCGACCGGCACGGGGAGTCCATGGCCCTCAACGTGCTCGGGAACATCCACCGCGGCACGGGCGGCCACGATGTGGCGCGCAAGCACCTGGAGACGGCGCTGGCCATGAGACGCCGGCTCGGCGACCGCCGGGAGGAGGGCATCACGCTCGGCTGCCTGGGCCTGCTGGAGCTGGCCGCCGGTGACACCGGGAGCGCACGGGCCACCTTCGAGACGGTGCTCGCCGATTTCCAGGAGGCGGACGACCGTCCCGGCACCACCAACAGCCTGCTGCACCTCGGGCTCGTGGCCCGGGCCGCGGGAGACCGGCAGCGGGCGCGCGCCCTGCTCACCCGTGCCCGGAGCCTGGAGCAGGTCGCCGGGTCGGTGCCCGCCGCCGGCTGGGTCGAGCTGATGCTGGCGGATCTGCTCCGGCAGCGGGGCGAGGAAGACGCGGCCGTCGCGGCGGCCGCCCGAGCCGAAACGCAGTTCACCCGCCTGGGCGACCGGCGGGGCCTCGCCGCGCTGCGGCGGCCGGTGCCGCCGGCGGCGGGTCAAAGCGGTTGCTGAGTGGATGCTAAGAGGCGCTGCCTACGGTCACGGGTGTCAGCACAAGCACTCGTGACCGAGGAGCCGACCATGTCGATCGACACGGCACAGGGCGTCCTGGGAGACGCCACCATCGCCGAACTCCAGGCAGGCCTGCGCGGCACCGTCGTCCGCCCCGGCGACGCCGACTACGACGAGGCGCGTGCGGTCTGGAACGCCGCGCACGACAAGCGCCCTGCGCTCGTCGTGCGCTGCGCCGGCACCGCCGACGTGATCCGGGCCGTCGAGTTCGCCCGGAGCCAGGACCTGCTCGTCGCCGTGCGCGGCGGCGCCCACAGCATCGCCGGGTTCTCCACCTGCGACGGCGGCATCGTCATCGACCTGTCGCCGATGAAGGGGGCCGTCGTCGATCCGGTGCGCCGGCGGGTCGTCGCCCAGGCGGGCATGACGTGGGGCGACCTCGACCACGAGACGCAGGCCTTCGGCCTCGCCGTGACCGGCGGCCTGGTCTCCTCCACCGGCATCTCCGGGTTCACGCTCGGCGGCGGGGTGGGCTGGCTGGTGCGCCGCCACGGGCTGGCCTCCGACAATCTGACGGCGGCCGAGGTCGTCACCGCCGACGGCCGCGTGGTCCGCGCGGACTCCGAGCAGAACTCCGAGCTGTTCTGGGCGCTGCGCGGGGGCGGCGGCAACTTCGGCGTCGTCACCTCGCTCGAGTACCGGCTGCACCCGGTCGGGCCCCAGATCCTGGGCGGGCTGATCTTCTACCCCCTGGACCAGGCCCGGCAGGTGGTCACCGGCTGGCGCGACCTGACCCGTTCCATGCCCGACGAGCTGACCACCATGGCCGTCCTGACGACGGCGCCCCCGGTGCCGTTCCTGCCACCGGAGGCGCACGGCAGCCGCGTCGTGGTGCTGGCCGGCTGTTACGCGGGCGACCCGGCGGCCGGCGAGACGGCCGTCGGCCCGCTGCGCACCCTGGGCACACCCATCGCCGACCTCATGGGCCCGATGCCGTACACGGGCATGCAGTCCCTGCTCGACCCGATGTGGACGCCCGGCGCCCACAACTACTTCACGTCGGCGTTCGTCGAGCCGTCCGACGACGCCCTCGACGCGGTGCTGCGGCACCACCTCACTACGCCCACGCCGTTCAGCGAGGTGCATCTGCACCAGCTCGGTGGAGCCTTCGCCCGGGTCCCGGCCGGGGCCACGGCGTTCAGCCGGCGCTCGCCGGGCGTGCTGTGCAACGTGATCGCGCGCTCGCCCGACGGGGCGGACTTCGACGCGCATGTCGCCTGGGCCCGCGAGACCCGTGAGGACATCGCGCGGCACGGCGACGGCTCGATGTACGTGAACTTCACCGGGGACGCCGCCGAGGACCGGGTGCGGGCCTCGTACCCGGGCGCGGTGCACGAGCGGCTGGTGCGGGTGAAGGACGCCTACGACCCGACCAACCTGTTCCGTCTCAACCAGAACATCCGCCCCTCGGCGGCGGCCTGACCGGGCCGGAGCGGCGCGCCGGGCGTGGGTCTCTCACCCGCCCGGCGCGTCGCGCCGCTCCGGCGCGCGGGCCGCCGCCTCGGCGCGCCCCACCCTGGCCATCAGGCGGTCCCGCCTGCTGGGCCACCAGGCCAGATCCAGCGCCACCAGGACGACCACCAGCCACGACACCAGGGCCTCCCGCGCCGTCCCGGCCACGGTGTCGTACCCGGCGAAGGCCAGCGCCACCATGGCCACCAGCACCATCACCCACCGGCGGAGCCGGTCGCGCTCCGCTGTGACGCGCAGCGCCTCGGCGTACCGGACGACGTCGGGTGCGAGCCGAGGGTCCGGTACGGTCTCCCCACGCCGGGTGGCCCGTACCACCGCCGCCCGGTCCGCCGGGCCGAGGTCCGCGCCGGCCGGCCAGACCCCGCTCATCCGCCGTGCGGCGCGCACGCCGTGCAGCGGGGTGAGCACCAGGAGGACGATGGCGGCGGCGGCCCAGGCTCCGGACTCGACGAGGACGAACAGGCCGAAGAAGACACCCGCGGCCAGTCCGGCGCCCAGCGCCCTGCGCACCGGGCCCCCTTGCCACACCCAGCCGGGAACGAGAAGCACCCGCCCATGCTGACGACCCTCGGTACCCCGGGCAACCACCGGGCCCGCGAGTCGCCCCTCAGGCGTCCGTGTGCGCCTCCGTGACCGCCAGGGCCGCCGCCATGACGCTCAGCTGGGGGTTCACCCGCGGACAGGTCGGCAGCACCGAGGCGTCGGCGACCAGGACGCCGCGCACTCCGCGGAGCCGGCCGCGCGGGTCCGCCGGGAAGAGCCGGGGATCCGCGCCCGCCGCGACCGTGCCGGTGGGGTGGTACGCCGACAGGTGGAGCTGCCGCGCCGTCGTACGGGCCAGCACGGCGTCCAGTTCGGCGAGCCCGTGGACGCGCGGTGTGCCCGGAATGCCGGTGAGCACCTCCTCGGCGCCCGCCGCGAACAGCAGCTCCCCCATGGCCCGCACGGCCCGCGTCAGCCGGCCGGCGTCGCGGGGGTCCAGGTCGTAGCGGAGCAGGGTGCGGTCCCGGCCGAGGACCCGGCCGGAGGGGCGGTCGGCGATCATCGCGCCGAGCGTGGCGAGCCGGTCGGCGCCCTCCAGTTCGCGGCGCAGCCCGCCGCCCAGCCCGGGGAGGACGAAGGAGCCCATGCCGGGCGGGGTGGCGGTGGCCTCGATGAGGATGCCGTCGGCGTGGTGCTCCTCCACGCCGACGCTCTGCAGCACGCCCTCCCACGCGGTGACCGGTTCGGCGAAGCGTCCCGCGAGGCTCGTGGCCGGGTGGACGCTGAGGTTGCGGCCGAGGCGGGGGTGCCGGCCGAGTCCGGAGCGGCGCAGCAGCGGCGGGGACTGGAGCGCGCCGGCCGCCACGACGACCAGCGGCGCGAGGATCTCGAACGCGCGGTCCGCCCGGCGCACGCGGACGCCGGCCGCGCGCGGTCCGCCGGGGCGGTCGGGGTCGACGAGGACGCGTTCGACGCGGGCGCCGGTGACGATCCGGGCCCCGGCGGCGCAGGCGTCGGGCAGCACGGAGAGCTGCACGCTCTGTTTGGCGCCGGTCGGGCAGCCGACCACGCACTGGCAGGAGCCCCGGCAGCCGGGCGCGTTTCGGCGCAACGGCGCTGCCCGCCAGCCGAGTTCACGGGCACCGGCGAGCGTGAGACGGCCGTTGTTCCCGAGCACCCCGGTCGGCTGGACGGCCACCCTCAGGGCACGCTCGGCTTCGTCCAGGTGCCTGCCGAAGCCGTCGGCGAGCGTGAAGCCCAGGTCCTGGCTCCAGTGGACGAGGACGCGGTCCGGAGTGCGGTAGCAGGTGCCGGAGTTGACGACCGTGGTGCCGCCGACGGCGCGGCCCACCGGCAGCAGCAGCGGGGGGCGGCCCACGGCGACGGTCGCTCCGCCGTCCCGGTAGAGCCGGGTGAAGCGGTCGAGGGGCGCGCTCCTGCCGAAGGACTCGGTGGAGTGGTGTTCGCCTTCCTCCAGGACGACGACGTCGAGCCCGGCCCGCGCCAGGGTCCGTGCGGCCATCGCCCCGCCCGCGCCGGAGCCGACGACCACGGCGTCGGCACGGGACCGGGCGGGCCAGTCGGCCGCGGGCGTCAGGTCGAGCGGCGGGTCCTCGCGGGCGGGGCCGCGCGGCGCGGGGCCGGCCTGGAGCATCCGCTCGGTTCCGGCCGCCAGGAGCACGGGCACCTTGAGGACGTCCAGGAGTGGCAGGAGGGCGGGCCGGGCGCCCAGTTCGTCGAGGACGGACTGCCTCTCGGGTGCGCCGAGCGTGTCCAGGGTGCGCCCGGTGCGCGCCAGGGCGTAGGCGTCGACGGCGCTCGCGGCCGCCCGCAGTCCGGCCCGGGCGGGCAGCGGCATCGCCGAGAGGACCGTGCGGAGTCTGCCGGGGACGCGCCGGGGCCAGTCGGCGGTGCCGTCGTCGGCGATGAGGGCGGACACCACACCGGTGAGGCTCATCGGGTGCCCACCTCGGCGTGGGCCGTGCCGTCGAGCGTCCACTCGGCCTCGGTGCGCCAGCCGCCGAACCACCACCGCTCCAGCAGTACGTGCGCGTCGGCGCGTTCGCTGTTGCGGCAGGTCGCGTGCCGGCCGTCGGGGTCGGTGTAGTCGAGCGCCAGGGTGCGGTCAGGGGGCTGGGTGACCTCGACCCGGATGCGGCGCGGGCCGCTGCGGCCGGTGACGGTCCAGGTGGGCAGGGCGAGGCCGGCCCGGAACCGGCCGGCTCCGGCCCAGCCGACGGCCGGCCGTTCGGGGCGGCGGGGCCAGGTACGGCCGGAGCGGCGCAGCCGCAGGAAGACCAGCGGCTCGAGCCTGCGCAGGCCCGGGCGTGTGGAGACGGCGGCGACGATCTCCAGGACGTCCCCGTCCCCGAGGTCGGCGTGCAGCCAGGCCCAGCGGCGGGCGTTGCCGTGACCGTAGATCCGGGCGGAGGCGCCGGGGGCAGCGGTGAGGCCGAGTGTCGTGCCGTCGTGGGTGAAGGTGCCGTCGTAGGCGGCGCGGGCGGCGGGGAGCATCTGCGCGGCCGGCAGCAGGGGCCGGCGCCAGGACCAGCGCGGAAAGGTGAACAGCGGCTCGTCCGTGGGGCGTTCGGTGAGGTCCCAGCGCAGGGCTCCGTCCTCGGCGGTACCGGTCAGGCGCCCCGGTGCGGCCGTGACCCCGGCGGCGTGGAAGCCGGACGTTCCCGGTGTCCACTCCGCGGGGCCGAAGCGGGCGTGCCGCACGGGGCCGTCCTTGGGAAACACCGCGGCCCAGCCGTGCGCGTACGGCCGGGATCCGTCGGCGGGCGCGGTCAGTTCGTGGTGCAGCCACAGTCCGCTGCCACTGTCCGGGTCGGTGAGGGTGGTGTACCAGACCTCGGTACGGCCGGGCTCGCCGCGCCAGCGGGGCGCGAGGAAGGCACCGGGGTCCTCGGGCCGGGGAAAGCGGAAACTCGCCAGGAACGGCAGGAGCCCGGTGCCGAGCGGGAAGCGGAGCGTGCCGGTGCCGATCGGCCTTCCGTCTTCGAGGAGGGTGTACGGCAGTACGGTCATCGAGGCCACGGGCCTCAGCGCGGTGACCGACTTCCAGCCGTCGAGGGTGAGTCGGCGGCCGCCGGCGCTGAACGCGAGGCGGTAGTGGATGCGGCGGCGGGCGACCGGCGAGATATCCAGCTCGCCCTTGGCGCCCGGATCGTCGGCCCAGCCGGCCACCCGTATCCGTCCGGTGGCGCGGGCCTCGGTCGTACCGAGGGGTCGCGGCAGGCGGTCGGCGCGGACTGCCAGGTCGAGGCGGACCCGGCGGGTGCGGTCCTCGCCGTCGAGCCGCACGGTGCCGAGCATCGTCTCGGCGAAGGCGGTGCCGCGGGCGGGCACGCCGGAGCGGCCGCGGTTGCCCTTGCTCATGCGAGGCCCTCCAGCATGATCCGTTCGGTCGCCGTCAGATACCGCTCGGCCGCACCGCGGGCACCGGCCCGGTCACCGGCCACGACCGCCTCGACCACCGGAGCCAGGCGCTCGCGGGCCACCCGGGCGTCGGTGAACGGGCCGCTGAGCGCGGCGCGGACCGGCAGGTAGGCGTTGAAGAGGGTGTTGGTCAGCAGGACGTAGACGCGGTTGCCGGTGGCGCGGGCGAGGGCCCGGTGGACCTCGATGTCCGCGAGCTGTACGGCGTCGGTGTCCGCCGCCTCCCCCACCGCCGCGAGCAGGTCGCGCAGCTCGGCCCGCTGCCGGCCGACGGACCGGGCGGCGGCCCGCTCGGCGATCAACGCCCCGATGCCGCGCCGCACTTCGAAGACCTCGCGGATCCAGTCGGGGCTGTGCCGGACGAGCATCGGCAGCAGGTCGGCGCCGCCGAGGCGCAGGTAGTCCCGCACCCGGGTGCCGACGCCGTGCCGGGTCTCCAGCAGTCCGGCCTGGGTCAGGCGTCCAAAGGCGTGCTTGAGGGTGGTGCGGGTGACGCCGTAGCCGTCGGCGAGGGTGCGTTCGGGCGGCAGGTAACTGCCCGCCGGATGGCGCCCGGTGAGGATGTCCTCCCGCAGCCGGCCCTCCAGCACGTCGACGATGGTCTCCCGGGGCAGTGCCTCCACGCGTCCTCCCAGTGGCTCAGTGGATGAGCCACTCAACCAACGCGGACGCGCGGCGTCAATGACGGCGGCACGATGGGGCTGGATTCCGGACGTCCCTCAACTCGCCGCTCACGAACGGAACGTGGCGGTCCGTCAGGCCGTGCGGTCGCGTTCGGCCGACGGTCCGACAGCCCCGCGTACGAGGAGGAGCAGGGCGTCGGCGAGGTCGTCCGCGGGGCCGCCGGTGGCCAGGCGGCGCAGTTGGAGGCCCATCACCAGGGCGACGGTGGTGGCCGCCAGGCGGTCGGCGTCCGGGACGCCCAGCGCGGTGAGGATCTGGGTGGCGAGCCGGTCGTAGGCGCGGAACGCCTCCGCCGCCGACTCCCGGAGCCGTTCGTCGCGCCCGGCGTGCAGGTACAGCTCGAACGGTGCGAGATGGGCGCTGTCGAGCGCCGCGCCGCAGGCCACCTGGCCGGCGAGGGAGGCCGCGTCCGCGATGTCGAGGCCGTCCGTCTGGCACTGGTCGGCCAGCTCGGTGAAGTGCCGCGCCTCCTCGCGGACGAAGTACAGCAGGCTCTCCCGCAGCAGATCGTGCTGGGTCTCGAAGTGGTACGTGACCGAGCCGAGCGAGACTCCCGCCTCCTTGGCGATCCGCCGGTTGGTCACGGCCGCGACGCCGTCCTCGCCGATGATCCGCAGGACGGCGGTGATGATGCGCTGGCGCGTCGGGGCGGAGGCTGAGGGAGCGTCGTTCGGCATGCCCCGCATTGTTCCACCGGTGGACACGACCTCGACTCCTGCCTATTGTTCGTTCGAACGAACAAGACACTGGAGGATGGCCGTGCGCATTGCTGGGGCAACTGTTCTGCTGACCGGGGTCACGGGCGGGATCGGCGGCTCGCTCGCCGCGGAGCTGTCCGCGCGCGGCGCGCGGCTCGTCCTCACCGGCCGGCGGCGCGAGGCGCTGGAACCCCTGGCGGAGCGGTACGGCGCGCGCATGATCCTGGCCGACCTCGGCGACGCCGACGACGTGGCGCGCCTCGCCGGGGAGGCCGCCGGGACGGACATCCTGCTCGCCAACGCGGCGCTGCCCTCCAGCGGCGACCTGCTCGACTACACGCCGGACCAGATCGACCGGGCGCTCGCGGTGAACCTGCGCGCGCCCGCGATGCTCGCCCGGCTGCTCGCCCCCGCCATGGTGGCCGGCGGGCGCGGCCACATCTGCTTCGTCGGCTCGCTGTCGGGGGTGGCGGCGACCAGGTCGTCGTCGCTGTACAACGCCACGAAGTTCGGGCTGCGCGGCTTCTCCCTCGCCCTGCGCCAGGACCTGCACGGCACGGGCGTGGGCGTCTCGATCGTGCAGCCCGGTTTCGTCCGTGAGCTGGGGATGTTCGCCGCCACGGGCTCGCCCACGCCGGGCGGTGTCCGCACGGTGGCGCCGGGGCAGGTCGTCCGGGGCGTGGTCCGGGCGATCGAACGCGATGTCGCGGAGATCAACGTGGCACCGCTCGAACTGCGTCTCCTCACGAAGGTCGCGTCGCAGTTCCCGGGGTTCGCGGAGCGGGTGCAGCGGCTGGCGGGGGCGGAGCGGGCGTTGGACACGATCGTGACGGCGCAGCGCGCGAGCCGCTGAACCGGGACCGCGCGGCGGGGCGCGGGGACCGCAGTGGCCCGGGTTCATGAGGGGCGGGGTGGCTTGACCCAGCCCAGGGAGCGTTCGACGGCCCGCTGCCAGTCCTCGTACTCGGCGTCGCGCAGGGCGGGATCCATGTCGGGCAGCCACTGGGCGGCCCGGTGCCAGTTGCGGCGCAGGACCTCCAGGTCCGGCCAGTAGCCGGCGGCGAGTCCGGCGGCGTAGGCGGCGCCGAGGGAGACCGTCTCGGCGACCATGGGCCGGACCACCGGGACGTCGAGCACGTCGGCGACGAACTGCATCAGCAGGTTGTTGGCGGTCATGCCGCCGTCCACCTTCAGTTCCCGCAGCGGCACCGAGGAGTCGGCGTTCATGGCGTCGACGACCTCCCGGGTCTGCCAGCCGGTGGCCTCCAGGACGGCCCGGGCCAGATGGCCGCTGGTGATGTAGGAGGTGAGGCCGACGATGACCCCGCGCGCGTCGCTGCGCCAGCGGGGTGCGAACAGGCCCGAGAAGGCGGGAACGATGTAGCAGCCCCCGTTGTCCTCCACCGTCCGCGCCAGGGTCTCGATCTCCGGCGCGCTGTTGATCAGCCGCAGCCGGTCGCGGAACCACTGGACCAGGGAGCCGGTGACGGCGATCGAACCCTCCAGGGCGTAGACCGGCGGCCGGTCGCCGATCTGGTAGGCGACGGTGGTGAGGAGGCCGTGCCGGGACCGTACGAGCTCGGTGCCGGTGTTGAGCAGCAGGAAGCTGCCCGTCCCGTAGGTGCACTTGGCCTCGCCCGGGGAGAAGCAGGTCTGGCCGAACAGGGCGGCCTGCTGGTCGCCGAGGGCGGCCGTGATCCACACCCCGGGCAGCAGGGCGCGGGACTCGGCGTACGGCGCGGCGGAGGACCTGATCTCCGGCAGCATCGCACAGGGCACTCCGAAGAACGCCAGGAGTTCCTCGTCCCAGGTGAGGGTGCGGATGTTCATGAGCATGGTGCGGCTGGCGTTGGTGGCGTCGGTGATGTGCAGTCCGCCGTCGGTGCCCCCGGTGAGGTTCCAGATCAGCCAGCTCTCCATCGTGCCGAACAGCACCTCGCCGTCCCTGGCGCGCTGCTCCAGTCCCTTGACGTGGTCGAAGAGCCAGCGCAGGCGCAGGGCCGAGAAGTAGGTGGAGGGCGGCAGGCCGCACCGGTCCAGGAAGAACTCCCTGCCGGGGTCACGTCCGAGGGCCTCGACGAGCGGCTCGGTTCGGGTGTCCTGCCAGACGATCGCCCGGTCCACCGGGGCACCGGTGCGCCGGTCCCAGAGCACGGTCGTCTCCCGCTGGTTGGCCATGCCCATGGCGGCTATCTGGGCCGGATCGATTCCGGCGCCGGTCAGGGCCTCGGGCACGACGCGCCGCAGGTTCTGCCATATCTCGACGGCGTCGTGCTCCACCCATCCTGGCTTCGGGAAGTGCTGCTCGTGCTCCCGCTGTGCCACGGCCACCAGACGTCCCCCGTGGTCGAACAGGATGCAGCGGGTGGAATTGGTGCCCTGATCGATGGACATCACATACCGGTCAACCATGATCGGGTTCACCTTCCGATGCGTCGCGTCGGGGGCGGGAGGGGCCTACCAGCGGGCCGCGCCCAGGTCTCGGGAGATGGCCCGTGCTGCCTCCCGGATCAGGGTGATCAGGTTCGGCCGTGGTTGGTCATGGTTGTCGCAGATCCTCTCGACCGGCCCGGACAGCCCGATGGCGCCGACCACGAGACCGCCGTGTCCCCGGATCGGCACGGAGATGCCGGCCTCGCCCATGCTCATCTCCTGGATCTCGGCGGCCCATCCGTGGTCGCGCACCTCGGCCAGCGCGCGACTGAGCCGGTCGGGGCTGACCAGGGTGTGCCGGGTGTACGTCTCCAGACCGGATTCCAGTGCCTGCTCGAAGGGCGCCGTGCCGAAGGCCAGCAGGACCTTGCCCAGGGACGAAGCGTGCAGCGGCAGCAGCGAGCCCACGTCCAGGGTCTGGAGGGAGTCGTCGGGCCGGAACACATGGTGGACGACCAGGACCTTGCCCTCCAGCGGTGTGCCCAGGCGCACCGCCTCCCCGCTGCGGGCGGCCAGCGCGTCGGCCCAGTTGATGGAGCGCGACCGCAGTTCGTTGACGTCGAGATAGCTGGTGCCGAGGTGCAGCAGGGCGGCCCCGAGCTGGTACTTGCCGGTCGCCGCGTCCTGTTCGACGAAGTCCACGTGCTGCAGGGTGCGCAGGATGCCGTGGGCGGTTCCCTTCGCCAGCCCGAGCGAGGCGGCCACCTCGCCGAGCCCGAGTCGTCGGGGCCCGCCGGCGAGCAGGCGCAGAATCGCCGCCGCCCGTTCGATCGACTGGACCGGACCGGCCATGAAGCGAGCCTATTACCGTCGCGGGAGATTCGCTTCGCGTGCGTGGGGACCGTACGGTAACCCCGCTCGGACGGGAGCGTTCGACAATGCCGACCTCTGTTCATTGACCGGCCCGCCGACCCTCCATAGCGTGCCTACATAGCCCTGCACATGGCGGGGCCGGGCGCCTGGCCCGCAGCGCTTCACCCCCAGGAGACCAACATGGCGGTACAGCTCAATACGCTGGCGCGGCAGACCCGCGAACAGGTCTTCGTGTTGCCGCCCTTCGCCGGGGCCGTCTCGGTCGTACGCCGGCGGGTGGCCGCGATCCTCGCGGACTGGGAGGTGTCCCCGGCGGTCGTCGAGGACGCCCTGCTGGTGGTGTCGGAGCTGCTGACCAACGCGATCGTGCACGCCCTGCCGCCGGCGGTGCTGCGGCTCTCGTGCGACGGGCCCGGGGTACTGCGGGTGGAGGTCACCGACGCGGGGCCGGCCCGGCCGGCGGGGCAGTCGCCCACGTGGACCGACCCGGACGAACACGGGCGGGGCGAGGACATCGTGCACGCTCTGGCCGACCGGCACGGCATCCACCTCCATCCCGGCGGGTGCACGCGCTGGGCCGACCTCGTGGCGGCCTGACCACGCTTCCAGCGGCCGCCGTCGGCCGCTGCCACGGCATGACCACCCCTCTCAGCGGCTGCCGCCACGGCAGGTGACGGCCACCGGCCGCGCGCCGGAGCGCACCGGCATGGCTTCGCGCTCCGCGTCGGGCGCACGGCCCGCCTCCTCCGGCTCGCCCCCGGCCGGCTCCTCGACGGACTGACGCAGGAGCAGCAGCGCCGCGTCGTCGTGCAGCCGTCCGCCCACGTGGGCCAGGAGATCGGCGTGGACCGCGGAGAGGGTGCGGGCCGGATCGTCGGACACGTGGCGCGCCACGCCTTCGGCCAGCGGGTAGAACTCACGCGCCTGATCGCGGGCCTCGGTGACCCCGTCGGTGTAGAGCAGCAGCTGGTCGCCATCCGAGAAGGGCAGCAGGTACAGCTCCGGGTGTTCACCGGACAGCGCGCGCAGCCCGAGGGGCGGGGCGGGCCGAACGGGCTCCACCGGCTCCACTTCCCCTGCCGCGGATATCAGCAGCGGAGGCGCGTGCCCGCAGTTGACCACTTCCAGCTCCCCCGGCCGCGGGCAGCCCACGACCACGGCGGTGACGAAGTCGTCCGGCCCGAGGTTGCGGGCCAGGCTCCGCTCGATCCTGCCGACGACGGCCAGCAGGTCGGGCTCGTCGTAGGCGGCCTCACGGAAGACACCGAGGACGAGCGCGGCGGTGCTCACCGCCGGCAGCCCCTTGCCGCGCACGTCGCCGACGATCAGCCGGACCCCGTGCGGGGTGGGCACCAGCGCGTAGAGGTCCCCGCCGATACGGGCCTCCGCCGCGGCGGCGCTGTAGCGGACCGCCACCTGGAACCGGCCCACGGTCTCCGGGACCGGCTTGAGCAGGGCGTGCTGGGCGGCCTCGGCGACCGAGCGGACCGCCGCGAGCACCCGCTCCCGCCGGCCGCGCAGCTCGCTGGCCAGGGTGCTCGCCGCGGTGACCGCGAGCACGGAGCACAGCACTGCCGCCGGCTCGCGCCCCGGCACGGTGAAGACCGTGCTGAGGGCCGCGCACAGCGCCGCGGCCAGCAGACCGACGCACAGGACACCGCGCGGTCCGTTGGTGGTGGCCGCGAGCGCGGGCCCCGCCGCCAGCATGGGCAGCCAGGGCAGGCCCGCCCCGGTCAGCAGGTCGACGAGCACCACGACCATGACGATCACCACCGGAAGCGCGGCGGCGGCCTGTGCGGCGGCGCGCCGTGGCACCGACGCGCCGGGGCCCGCCGCCCTGAGCAGTCGTGCCGTCCAGTGCTCGCCACCGTGGTCCCGGCGCCGGCTCGAGTTCTCTCCGGTGTCGCTCACCTGTCGCGCTGTCCCTCACCTGTCCGGGGTGCTCCCCTGCCGTGCCCCTTGCCTGTTCCCGCATTCAAGGAAAAGGGCTCGGCGGGACGGCTTCAAGGCGCGGGTTTTCAGATAGTGAGCGAGAGGCTTCTGGTCACGCGGCTGGCGGCCGGCATCAGCCGGGCCCCGATCTCCGGCAGCCGGGAGAGCCGCTCCGCCGGCACGGAGACACCGAGGGCGCCCAGGGTGTCCCCGCTGTACACGGGCACGGCGACGCACACGGTGCCGAGCGAGTACTCCTCGACGTCCGTGACGGCCGGGGCCAGCGGGGCGGAGTCGAGCCGTCTGAGCAGTTCGGTCAGGCTGGTGACGGTCCGTGGGGTGAGGTCGGCGAGGTGGTGCCGGGAGAGGTAGTCGCGGCGGGAGCCGTCGTCCAGTTCGCGCAGTACGGACTTGCCAAGGGCGGTGGCGTGTCCCGCGTCCTCGAAGCCCACCCACAGATCGGCCCGGGGCGCGCGGGGGCCGTCGACGATCTCGGCGACCCTGATCTCGCCGTCCTCGTAGAAGGTCAGGTAGGCGGCGCCGGCGAGCTCGTCGCGCAGCGCGGCGAGGGTCGGCCGGACCCGGTTGAGCAGGACCTGCGCGCGGCTGGTGGCGTGCAGCGTCTGGAGCCTGTCGCCCAGGACGAAGCCGCCGTCGTCGAGCTTGCGCAGATACCCGTCGTGCACCAGCGTCCGCAGCAGGTGGTAAGCGGTGGCGAGCGGAAGCTCGGTCTCCCGGGCCAACTGCTTGGCGGGCGCGCCGTTCTCGTGCGCGCTGACCGCCTCCATCAGCCGGAAGGCGCGCTGGACGGACGTGATCAGCGTGGGGCTGCCGTGCGCGCGCATAGCAACAGCGTGCGCCGGGCGCCCGGCGGGGGCAAGACACCGGGCCGGGGCGCGCCGCGCGAGCCCCGGCCCGTGTCCCTGCCGGACGCCGGACGGTCAGCCCGCTGCCACCCGGATGGAGAGGTCGTTGTCGAGCGTGTAATAGGGCCGCAGCACGGCGCCGGCCGCGCGCGCGGCCGGGTGGACGAACGACGTCTTGCGGTCCGCCACGTCGTCCAGGAGCCTGGCGACCCGGATCGGGGACGCGTCCGCGGCGGGGTGGACGAAGACGTCCCAGATGCCGCCCTCGGCGGCGGTGCCGGCGGCCAGGTGCTCGTGGTCGACGGTGAACCGGAATCCTCGGTGGTCGCCGTCGGTCACCGGCCGCAGTTCGAGCTCGGCGGAGTCGTCGCCCCGCATCCGCAGGCGGACGAGGGCGCCGTCCTCGAACGTGGCGCCGTGCAGCCGGGCGGTGACCGTCGTGGACCGGTCGCCGGTGTCGATCCGGCCGGCCTCCGCGTGGGCCGTGCGCAGCCAGGCCCGTACAGCGAGATAGCCCTCCTTGGTCACGTACGGGATCCGCACCGCCACCGGGGACGGCCGGTCCCTGAGATGTCCGTCGACGAGGGCCCGCAGGTCGCGCAGACCGGGCCGGAGCCGCACGGGCGCCGTGTCGTCGGGTCCGTTCAGCAGGAACACGTCCCAGCGGCCCTCTTCGAGGGCGGGCAGCGGTTCCAGGACGGCACGCGCCGGCCCGTCCCCCACCGCTTCCAGAGGAACGATTCGGCGGGCGGTGACGGGGTCGCCCTTCTTGGGCCGCAGCCGCAGCAGCAGGTGCGGCCGGGTGGCCACCACGGGCGTGGGCAGTTCGAGGGTGATGCGGCCCTCGGCGTCCACGACGCAGTACACGCGCGCTCCGGCGCCGCTTTCCGTGGTCACCGCTGCCCCCTGCGCAGAGTCCTCAGCACCCGCCCGGTGGCGGTGTGCGCGATGTCGCGGGCCGCGAACCCGTGGCTCACCAGGTTCTGCCGCACATCTCGTGGCGTCCCCATGGCGCTCCGCCCCGCGGACCGGACCGCGATGGCCTCCTCCAGCAGGCGCTCCACCTGTGCCATCACGCTCCGGGGAGCGAAGCGGCGGGCGTTCTCGGCGGCCGCCCGTCCCATGGCCCGGCGGCGCTCGTCGTCACGGACCAGCTCCAGCAGCGCCGATCCCAGCCGGTCCCGGTCCCCGACCGGCACCAGCCGGCCGTCGACCCCGTCCTCGATGATCTCGGCGGGACCGTAGGGGCAGTCGGTGCTCACGACCGGCAGACCGCAGCGCATGGCCTCGACGATGGTCATGCCGAACGGTTCGAAGGAAGAGGTGGACACGCCGATGGACGCCTTCACCCACTCCGCCTCCATGGGCGAGGCCGGGCCCATCAGGAAGGCGTTGTTGCTCAGCCCGAGCCGCTCGATGCGGGCCCGCAGCGCGTCCCGCTGCTCGCCCGCTCCGTAGATGCGCAACTGCCAGTCGGGGTATTCGCAGGCGACCCGGGCGAACGCCTGGATGAGCAGGTCGTAGCGTTTCACCGGGACGAGCCGGCCGGCCGCCACGATCATCTTCGCGTGGCCGTCGGCGGGCGGCAGCACCGGATCGGGGACGCTGTTCGGCAGGGCCTCGACGCGGACGCCGGGCAGGTGCATCCTGCGCCGGTAGTCGCGGGCGTCCGCCTCCGTGACCGTGGTGAGGACGTCGAGACGCCGGTAGGCCCGGCGCAGCGCGGTACGCAGCGGCGCCGGGTGGTTGTCCAGCGTGAGGTGCTCCTGGCCGACGCGCAGTACCCGCTCGGGGGCCTGGAGCGCGAGGTGCACATTGAGTCCCGGCCGGGTGCCGATGACCACGTCGGCGTCGGTGGCCGCGAGGCACGCGGCGATCCGCTCGTCGGTCAGCCGGCTGTACTGCCGGTAGCGGTACTCGGCGGAGGGGAACACCTTCGCCGGTGTCCGGTGCGACGCGTGGTCCTTCTCCTGCCGCAGGTCGACCAGCGGCCGCAGACTCACCCGCGGGTCGGGGGTGATCCGGGGGCGCTCGCGGTGCCGTAACACGGAGACGATCTCCACGTCGTGCCGCTCGGCCAGTGCCTGGGCCAGATTGAACGTCGTGGTGATCGTCCCTCCGATGCCGTAGGCGTTGTGGAGCAGGAAAGAGATCTTCATGCCGGTGCAGACCCCGTCAACTCTCCTCCAGTTGTGCGCTGTTACCAGTTCGTGTCTCCGGGCGCGAGGCCGCCGCGGCCGCCGGCGGCGGTGGAACATGCCGCTGGGTGGAGCAATCACCGGTGCGCCGGGGCCCGGCGCACCAGGCTGGGTACCGTCGGGATCGTGCGACGGGAGTGGCGAGTGCGAGGGGTGAAGCACGGACGTACCGGTCACGGGCCGGTGGACGGCACGGTCTCGCGGATCGGATTACCGGCGGCCCCGGCCTGGATGCGCTGGCTGCCGGTCATGTTCGTGGCGGCCGTGCTGCTGCTCGAACCCGTCACCCCCGTGCAGTGGCCGGTGAGTTTCGTGCTGATCGCGCTGCCGCTGGTGACCGCGTTCGCCCACCGGCCCGTCGTCGTGGTCGCCGCCGCCGCGTTCGCGGTGTTCCTCGAAGGGGTGCTGGCCGGCACCCCGTGCTGCGCCGGCCGGCAGGTGGGCTACCTGTGGGAGCGCCACTACGTGGCCGCGTACGTGTGCACCGCCCTGGTCGGCGCCCTCGGCACGATCCTGGCCGCGCACCGCATCCGCCGCGAGCGCACCCTGGCGGACGTGCGCTTCGTGGCCGACATCGCGCAGCGGGTCCTGCTCCGGCCGGTGCCGCACCGGATCGGCAACCTCCGTCTGGAGAGCCTGTACCTCTCGGCGGCGGCGGAGGCCCGCATCGGCGGCGACCTGTACGAGGCCGTGCCCACCCGGTTCGGCGTCCGGCTGCTCATCGGCGACGTCCGCGGCAAGGGGCTGCTCGCGGTGGAGACCGCGGCCGCCCTGCTCGGCGCGTTCCGTGAGGCCGCGCACGACGAGCCCGATCTGGCCGCGCTCGCCGACCGGGTGGAGACGAGCATGAGCCGCAGGGCGGCGCAGCTCGGCGGGAACGAGGCGGGCGAGCGGTTCGTCACGGCCGTGTTCGCCGAGATCCCCGGCGAGGGCCGGGTCGTCCGCGTCGTCAACTGCGGCCACCCGCCCCCGCTCCTCATCCTTCCCGGGGAGGTGCGCGAGCTGGACCGGGGGCGGTCGGCGCCGCCGCTGAACCTCGGCGTACTGGTCGGGGACGTATATCACGTGGACGCCTATCCGTTCCGGCCCGGGGACCAGCTCCTGCTGTACACGGACGGTGTCACCGAGACACGGGACGCGGACGGCTGCTTCTACCCGCTGACGGAGCGCCTGCGCCAGTGGGGTCCGCTGCCGCCCCGGGAACTGCTGGACCGGCTCCACCACGACCTGCTGGCCCACGGCGACAACCGGCTGCAGGACGACACCGCGGCACTGGCCGCCTGTCTGCTCACCGGCGAGACGTAGGAACCGGCGCCCGTGGTCAGAAGGCCGTGTGGGCGAACCAGTGGTCGAGGGCCGCCGCCTCACCCGACACGTCGAAGACGGGGTCCTGGTGGGTCCTGCGGCCGTAGAGCAGGAGAAGCAGGTCCGCCGCCGGCCCGCGTACCGCCGCGGTGCACGGTCCGGGGAGCGCGCCGCCGTCCTGCGCGGGCGGCAGCGAACAGAATCCGTCCGGGTCCAGCCGCACCCTCCACTCCTCTCCGGTGTCCGCGCATCGGAACGCGATGGTCTCGCCGTTGCCGCGCAGCTCACGCACGCCGGGGGCGAAGAGGCCCGCGTGGGGCAGGTTGACGAGGAACTCGTCCACCCCGTCCGCCGCCAGCGCGCTGTCGATCTCCGGCTCCAGGCCGGCGGCGCGTTCCGCGTCCACCCGGTGCACGAGTGTCTCGAAGAGCATGCGGCGGACCCAGAACCGCGCGTGCTGGTCCTCGCCCCAGGCCCACATCGGCGCCCCGGGGTCGGTGTCCCGCAGCACGGCCGCCACCGCGGGCACCCCGGCCGCCACCCAGCCGGGGTACGCGGCGGCGCTGTCCGGCAGCCCCAGCTCCACGTCGCGGGAGCGGGGCGGCTCCTGCACCAGCCGGGTCAGCAGCGTGCAGAACCAGCGCTGCAGCGCACCCACGTGCCGGGTGAGGTCGGCCAGGGTCCACTCGGGGCACGAGGGCACCGCGCTCGTGGGGTCGGCGCCGGCGGCCACCTCGGTGAAGCGGAGCGTCTCGCGTGCGACCGCTTCACGGTAGGTGTCGTACGGCAGCGGGTGCCCTGCCCTGCTCGTCGTGTCCATCGGCTGCGCCCGTCCTCGTCCCTGGTGCGGATCTCCGTCGCGCTCAGTGTGGACGCTGGAGTCCGCTCGAAGGCAAGCCGGGCCGGCCGGCGGTCGGTCAGCCGAGTCCGAGGACGGTCATGGTGCGCTCGGCCATGCGCTGTTCTCCCAGGGCGTTGGGGTGCACGGGGACGATGTTCTGCCCGAACAGCAGCGGTTCGATCCAGCGGGTGCCGGCGGCCTGGCAGGCGTCGTGGCCGACGGACGCCTGCGCGAAGTCCACGTACGTCGCCCCGGTCTCCTCGGCGGCGCGCCGGACGACGGCGTTGAGGTGTCCCTGCATGGCGTGCAGGTAGGGGACGTCGCCGGAGGCGATCGGCAGCCTGGCGAAGCAGGACGGGTCGGCGGTGGCGGGCGTGATCCACGGGTAGCCGAGCACCGCCACGCGGGCCCCCGGCGCCTTGGCCCGGACGCTTCCGAGGGCCTTCTTCAGGGCGGGGTAGGTGTTCGCGTCGATGGCGTCGTCGAAGGAGGTCCCGTACCTGTCCTTGCAGGGGCTGCCCTTGCCGCCGCTGAGGACGCCTGCGGTGCCGCAGGACAGGATGGCGTTGATGAAGGTGCCGTTGTCGTTGCCGCCGATCGTCAGGGTCACCAGGTCGGTGTCCGCCGTGACCGCGTTGACCTGCGGCGCGACGCCGGGGTACTGGGACGCGGTGAAGTCCTTGGTCTGGGCGGCGCCGCAGGTGACGTCAGCCAGGCGGGCGCCGGTACGGGACGCGAGGACGTGCGGGTAGTTGGCCGTGGAGCGCAGGCAGAGCGGGCTGGAGAGGTCGACGGGGAGGACGCCCGAGGCGGCGCTGTAACTGTCGCCGAGGGCCGCGTAGTTCAGCGGCGTGGCGGCCTGGGCGGTGGTACCGGTGAGGCCGAGCGCCAGCGCACCGGCGGCGGCTGCTGTCGCGGTCATGACACGACGGAATGCGGGCATGGGTATCTGCTCTCTCTTCTCGGTGGGGCGCGTGGGGAGCACGCGGGCACGGCGGTGCACGCGGACCTGGTGCGCGAGAACGGGGCGGCTCGAGCAGGGGGAGTCACGGCCGGCGGAGCGTGGGCGGGAAGGCGCACGCCGACGGCCGTGAAGGACCGGCACGGGATTACCGGACGGTTCTACTGCTAGGTAATGTGCTGGCGGCCCGGCGGCGCGTCAACAATGTTGACCGAACTTCTTGAAACGCTCACGTATCCCGATCTTCCCGTCGGTCAGCGGCCGGTTCACGCCCTGTTCGCGGAGCGGTCGAGGAGAACCCGCGAAGCCGGGCGGGCACCCGCATAGGCTGTGCCGCATGCTGCAGACCGGTTCCGGTTCCACCACCCGTGACGCCATCCACGAGGCCGCCGCCCGGCTGTTCCGGGATCGGGGGTTCGCCAGGACCACCGTCCGCCGGATCGCCGCGGCCGCCGGGACCGATCCGGCGCTGGTGATCCGTCACTTCAAGAGCAAGGAGATGCTGTTCCTGGAGACGATGCACCTGGCGATCGACAACGAGCCCCTGTTCGACGTACCGCTGGAGCGACTGGGTGAGCGGCTGGCCGAACTCCTCCTCGACCTCGACGGCACCGCACGGGGGATCTTCCTGGCCCTGGTGCACGGCAGCGGCGAACCGCAGATCCTCGACCGGCTGCGCGAGACCCACGAGAAGGTGCTCATCGCACCACTGCGCGACCGGCTGCGCGGACCCGACGCCGACCTGCGCGCCCGGCTCGCCGCGTCGATGTCCGGCGGCCTGCTCTACGGCCTGTGGGTGGCCCGGGACGAGGGCCTGCTCGGCACCGACCGCGAGGAACTCATCACGCGCTACGGCGCGCTCCTCCAGGAAGTCCTGACCCCGCGCGCGTGACGGGCTCCCCCGCACGCGTCTGCCCCGCGCCCGGTGCCCGACCGGCGCCGGGCCGGCTCCCCCCGGGCGTGTAGTCGCTTATCTCGTAACGGACTTCGTCGTCGACCGCGGTCGCCGACCAGTCCACGGTGATGCGGCGGGGGTACCCGGCGGAGGCGTACTGCGCGTCGGCCCGGTCCGCGCCCTCGCGCCGCGCCCGCTCCAGTTCCCGCACCAGCGTCCCGATGGTGGGCACGATCGTGGGCGAGCGCCGGACCACGGCCCGGCTCTCCGCGTCCAGACCGGCCGCGCGCACCACCTTCCCCGCCCGCACACTCACCCGGAACGAGCCGATCAGTGCCCGCTCCCCGCCGGTCGAGCGCAGGGTGTACGTGTAGGCGGACGGCTCCCGCCAGGCGGTGCCGGCGCTCCGCGCCGGCTGGGTGGACACGGCCGGTCCCTGGCAGGCGGCGGCCGCGCAGACCAGACCCGCGATCACCGCGAGGTGCGGCAGCGGGGAGCGGGATACGGAACGTACGCGTGTCATGGGGCGCCTCTCGGCTCGGCCGGCTGTCTCTCCTTCGACGCCGGCGGCCGGCCGGACGTTCACCGGAGGCGCGCGGCGCCTCGGTCAGCGGTCGGAGGCCCGGGACAGGGTGCGGCTCACCCGCAGGCCCACGGCCGCGACGAGCAGGACCGCGCACCCCGCGAACACCAGCCCGGCGCCGCGCAGCCCCAGCGCCGACGTCAGGGCTCCCACGCCGACGACCGGCAGCGAGATGCCCACGTAGGCGACGACGAAGAACGCCGAGATGGTGGCGCCCCGATGGGCCTCGGGCGCCGCGGAGCTGACCTCGCTCAGGCCGGCACGGAACGCCATTCCCTGGCCGGCGCCGCCGGTCAGCGCGCCGGCGAGCAGCACCGGGAAGGACGTCAGCAGCAGCGACAGCGCGATGAGGAGGAGTCCGGCGACGAGCACCGCGCATCCCCAGGGCAGGGCCCGGCGCGCTCCGATCCGGCCCATGAGGAGCTGTCCGCAGGTGGAGGCGCAGAACACGCAGAAGACGACGGCGCCGGCGACCGCCAGGTTGTGCTCCTTCAGGGTCTGGTCGAGGAAGGCCGGGGCGACCGCCGTGAACAGCCCGAGCATGGAGAAGCCGGCGAAGGCGGCGAGGGCACAGGGCGCGAACACCCCGCGCACCTCCGGCGGCACCGTCATCCCCTGGGGCCGCAGCGACCCTCTCGGATGGGAGCGGCGGACGGTCTCGGGAAGCAGGCGGACGACCACGGCCGCCGCCGCGAGCAGCGCGAGATGGACGGCGAACGGCAGCTTCAGCGGCTGCGGCGCGTACTGGGCGAGGATGCCGGACAGCAGCGGGCCGAGCCCCAGCCCGCCCATGTTGGCCGCGGTCGCCGCGAACCCGGCCCGGGCATGCCTGCCCGGCGGGGCCAGTTCGAGGACGGCCGCGGTGCCCGTGCCGCTCAGCAGCCCGGCCGACAAGCCCGACAGCACCCGGCCCGTGTACAGCAGCGGCAGTCCGCCCTCGGCCAGGAAGCACACCGCGCTGAGCGCCGACAGCCCCAGCGCCGCCAGCAGCACCGGCCGCCGCCCCAGCACGTCGGAGAAGCCACCGGCGATCAGCAGGGCGGTGATGACACCGACCGCGTAGGCGGCGAACACCACCGTCACGATGAGTTCGGAGAAGCCGAGCTGCTGCCGGTACAGCCCGTACAGCGGTGTGGGCAGGGTGGTGCCGAGCATGCCGACGGCGAAGACGGCCGCCGCGGCCAGGTATCCCGGCCGCCGTCGGTCCGCCCGCCGGTCCTGCCCGCGGTCCTCTGTTGCGCTACTGATCACACTCCACCTTAGGCACCGGGCGCCCGGCCGCCGCGTACCGGTGATCGCCCGTCCGGGGACCCGGCGCGGTTCCGGCCCCGGGCGGCCGGCCGGCCGGGGCCGACCGGGGGCGTCCCCTAGGCCGAGTCCCGGACCACCAGCTCCGGGTCGAACACGACCGAGGTGGGGGCGGTGCGGGTGCCGTGGATGTGCTCGTCGAGCAGCCGGGCCATGTCGGCCGCCATGTCCTCCACGGGCTGGCGGACGGTGGTGAGCGGGGGCCGGCAGGTGGCGGCGACGGTGGAGTCGTCGAAGCCGACCACCGCGACGTCCTCGGGCACCCGGCGGCCGCGTTCGCGCAGCACCTGGCAGGCTCCCTGGGCCATCAGGTCGTTCGCCGCGAACACCCCGTCCAGCTCCGGGTGTTCGGCCAGCAGGTCGGTCATGGCGGCGACACCGCTGTCCAGGGTGAAACCACCCTCGGCGACGGGCACGTAGGGGTGGCCGTGGCGGGCGAGGGTGTCGCGGAAGCCGGCCAGCCGCTCCTGGCTCGCGGCGACCGCCAACGGGCCGCAGATCGTGGCCAGTCTGCGCCGGCCGCGGACGAGCAGGTGTTCGGCGGCGAGCCGGCCGCCGTCCCGGTGGGCCAGGTCGACATAGCTGAGCGGGACCGGGCGGGAGGGACGGGCGAAGAGCACCGCGGGCAGCCGGGCCTCGGCCAGCAGGGCGGGCAGCGGGTCGTCGGCGTGGCTGGAGACGACCAGCGCGCCGTCGGCCCGGCCCTGCCGCAGATAGGTCAGCACCTCCTGGCGGGCCACAGGGGACTCGGCGAACATCAGCACGGGGTGGACCGAGCGCGGCCGCAGATGACCCACGATCCCGGCGACCACCCGCCCGAAGAAGGGGTCGGCGAACACCCGGGCGGCGAAGGCCGCCTGGGCCTCGTCGGAGGTCTCCCCGGCACCGGACACGACCAGGGCGACGGTCTCGGCCCGCCGGGTGACGAGGGAGCGGGCGGCCCGGTTGGGCGCGTACCCGGTCCGGTGGATGGCCCGGCGGACCACCTCCTGGATCGCCGGGTCCACGTTGCGCACGCCGTTGACGACCCGGGAGACGGTCGCCCGGGACACACCGGCCTCCCGGGCGACGTCCTCCAGGGTCGGGGCCTGTCTGCTCATGCCCGCACCCTAACGGCCCGGCGGCCGGCGCGGGTAGAGCGCTCTCCATACCACCGCGTGGGCGCTCAGACCCGGTCGAGCACGTCCACCTCCAGGCTCAGGGGCAGGTCTCCCGCCGAGCGTCCGGCGAGTATCCGGCAGGGTCCGGGTTCCGTCCGCCAGGCCTTCGCGCGGACGTCCCAGTGGCACAGGGCGCGCGCCGGGATCCGCACCTGTGCGACGGCGCTCTCCCCGGGCCGGGCCCGTACCGCCGTCCAGCCGGCGAGCCATCGTTCCGGGTGGCCGACGGTGGTGGGGCGGGAGCGGGCGAGGTAGATCTGCACGACCTCCCGTCCGGCGCGCGTGCCGGTGTTGCGCAGCCGCACCCGTACGGTGAGGTCCGCCCCGGCCGGCGTCCGCTCCGGGCCCGACAGTTCCTCGTACTCCCACGTGGTGTAGCCGAGTCCGTGCCCGAACCAGTACGCGGGGGCGCGCCGGGCGCGGAGCCAGCCGCGGTGGCCGACGTGCACGCCCTCGTCGTAGGAGAAGCGGCCGGCGTCCGGCCGGGTGCGGGTGACGGGGGCGTCGGTAAGCGCGGCGGGCCAGGTGGTGGGCAGCCGCCCGCCGGGCTCGGTCCGGCCGAGCAGTACGTCGGCCAGGCCACCGCCGGCCTCCTGGCCGGGGAACCAGGCGAGCAGCAGCGCGCCGACGTCGTCCCGCCAGGGCAGTTCCACCGGGCCGCCGCTGTTGACGACGGCCACCGTGCGCGGGTTGGCCCGGGCGACCGCGCGGACCAGGGCGTCCTGTTCCGGGCCGAGACCGAGGTGCGTGCGGTCGCGCCCCTCGGACTCCTGCTGCTCGCCGGTGCCGACCACCACCACCGCCACGTCCGCCGCGCGCGCCGCCCGGGACGCGGCCGCGAGGGCCTCGGCGGCGTCCGGCGCGGGGGGTTCGGCGCCGACGACGGTGGCCCGGCCGGTGCCGGGGGCGAGTTCCCGTCGGGCGACCAGCATCGGAGTCGTACCGCGGGTCAGTCGCGCCGTGACGACCTGGGTGGGCGGATTCACATGGATGACGGCCGGGTCGTCGGTCGTGGCTGCGAACTCGCCGTCCAGCAGCGGGAGTCCGTCGAGGTGCAGGCTGAGGCGACCGAATCCGGCGATGCCGATCCGCCAGGAACCGGAGGTGCGGGGGTGCAGCCGTGCGCTGATCTCCACGGTGTGCGCGCCGGGTGGCAGCGGTGGCTCCGGCTGCCGTCCGCCGCGCCGGTGCCCGGCGTACAGCTCGGCACCGGAGGCGTCCAGGACGCGGAGCAGCACACCGGGGGTGGCGGTGCGCGGGTCGGCGGCGAGGGTCATGTCCAGGGGCGGGGGCGGCCCGTCCGGGGCCGGTCCGGGTACGTGGACGACCCGGGCCCGGCCGCGCAGACCGGCCCGGATGCCGTCCAGCAGTGGGACCTCGTCCTGGGGGAAGACGCCGGCGCTGCCGCCGCCCTGGGTGCGGGTGCGGGCCGCGGGAGCGCCGATGACGGCGACCCTGCCGAGGCGTCCCGGGTCCAGGGGCAGGACGCCCCGGTTGGCCAGCAGTACGGCCCCGGCCGCGACCGCCCGCCGGGCCAGGACCCGCGCCTGCCGGGACCGCGGCAGCGGCCGGGCCGGGCGGTCCGGGCCGCCGAGGACGCCGCACCAGGCGGCGAGACGCAGCAGCCGGCGCACCTTGCCGGCCACGGCCCGCTCCTCGACCTCGCCCGCCTCCACGGCCCGGGCCAGTGACTCGCCCCACTCCCCCGCCGGGCCGGGCATCTGAAGGTCGAGACCGGCGCGGGCGGTGTCGAGGGTGCCGCGCACCGCGCCCCAGTCGGAGACGACGACGCCGTCGAACCCCCACTCGTCCTTCAACGGCGTGGTCAGGAGTTCGTGCGCGGTCATGGTCGTGCCGTTCACGCGGTTGTACCCGGCCATCACCAGCCGGACGCCCGCCGCCACCGCCGCCTCGAAGGGCGCGAGGTGGACCTCGCGCAGCGTCCGCTCGTCGATCGACGCGTCGACGGTCAGCCGGTCCGTCTCGGCGTCGTTCGCCACGAAGTGCTTGGCCGTGGCGGCGACTCCGTGTGCCTGGATGCCGCGGATCAGGGCGGCCCCGGTCCGGGCGGTCAGCAGCGGGTCCTCCGAGAAGCACTCGAAGTGCCGCCCGGCCAGGGGGCTGCGGTGCAGATTGAGGTTCGGGGCGAGGACGACGTGCACGCCCTTGCGCCGGGCCTCCGAGGCGAGGAGGCCGCCGAGTTCCTCTACCAGCGGTTCGTCCCAAGTGGCGGCGAGCGCGGTGGCCGAGGGCAGCAGGACGGCGGTGTCGCGCTCGTCCCAGCCCTCCCCGCGTACCCCCGCCGGGCCGTCCGACAGTACCAACTGGCCCAGTCCCACGCAGGGTTCGGCCGCCGTGCGCCAGGTGGTGGCGCCGGTCAGCAGACGGACCGCGGTCCGCAGGGTCAGCTTGTCGAGCAGCCGGTCGAGTTCGTCCTCGTCGGCCATCCTCACCCCCTCCTTCCGCCGGCCGACCGGGTCAGCCGTAGACGCCGAACTCGTACAGCGAGTAGCCGTAGCCGGTGCCGCGCGCGGTGCCGTTGACGCGCACGTAGCGGCCGGTTCCGGAGACGTCGAAGTCGTCCACGCCGCCGTTGCCGTCCGTCACGGTGCGCACGGTGCGCCAGTTCCGCCCGTCGTCCGAGGTCTGCACGGTGTAGGCCTTCGCGTACGAGGCCTCCCAGACCAACTGGACGTGCCGGAACGAGGTGCGGGTGCCGAGGTCGACCTGGAGCCACTGCGGATCGCTCCAGTCGCTCGCCCAGCGGGTGTTCTGGTTCCCGTCGACCGCGTTGGCGGCCGGGCACGGGCAGTCGCCGTAACCCGGCTGGTACGAGGAGGCGGTGGCGGGCTTGCCGAGGGCGAGGTTCGTGCCGCTCGGGGTGGGCGGGACGACCCGGACGGACCGGGTCTCGACGCCGACGTTGCCGTGGCCGTCGGTCACCTTGACGTACACCTTCCATACGCCGGGCCGGTCGGGCGCGGTGACCCTGAGGCGGCCGCCGCCGAGGTCGGTGAGGGGCAGCGGGGTGAGGTCCTTGCCCTTGTCGATGTACATGCTGTTGTCCAGGACCTCGTAGGAGAGCGCGTCCCCGTCCGGGTCGGTGGCCCGCACGGCGAGGATCAGGTCGCGGCCCGCCTGCACCCGGCCCGCGTCGCCCTCGACGGTCAGGTCGGAGACGACCGGCGGGGTGTTGTCGTGGGAGGTGTCGCCGCCGTAGGCCCGCTTGACCGCGTAGTACGACAGCCGCTTCTGGCCGGCGGGCAGCAGGTTGAACCAGATGCCGCCGAAGTCGTACTCGGTGCCGTAGTGAAACATCGTGGCGCCGAGGGCGACTCCCCGGTGCCCGGTGACGCAGCCCCAGGCCCGGGTGTACCCGTCGGCCTTGGCGCGGTCCCCCGGCTCCAGGGGCACCCCGTTGGCGTCGTCGGGCACCTCCCACTCACCGGCCGGTCCGGTCTCGGTGATGATGTACGGCTTGGTGTAACCAC
Organism: Streptomyces sp. NPDC047869; assembly: GCF_040704065.1. Taxonomy (NCBI): domain Bacteria; kingdom Bacillati; phylum Actinomycetota; class Actinomycetes; order Kitasatosporales; family Streptomycetaceae; genus Streptomyces; species Streptomyces sp. NPDC047869. Next base: position 62,776 of record NZ_JBEYRK010000010.1, on the reverse strand, counting down.
CCTTCTCCCAGGCGGATTCGACGTCGCAGACCGCGTTGTAGGAGTTGACGGCGTACAGGTCGAGGTCGGGTGCGTTCCTCTTGAAGTACGGCCAGGCGCCGGCCCAGGCGTCGGTGGAGGTCACCGGGTGGCCGGGGTCGACGGCGTGGATCCGTTTCGCCACGTCGTTCACGAAGGAGGTGTAGGCGTCGCGCTGCCGTTCCAGCTCGGCTCCGCCGTAGCAGTTCTGCAGGCCGAGCACCGACTCGTTGCCGACGTCCCACATGAGGACACCGGGGTTGTCCTTGTAGGTCCGGACCCACTTGGGGAACTCGTCCAGCATCTGGTTCTTGTAGGCGGTGTCCGTCAGGTAGTTCACGCAGCCTCCGCTGCCCGGTCCGCCGCCGGGCTGCAGCCAGAACCCGGCGATGACCTTGACTCCGTGCGCGGCGGCGGAGTCGAACAGCGGCTTGCTGGAGGCGTCGGTCCCCCAGGTGCGGATGGTGTTGACGCCCATCGACTTCAGGTCGGGCAGGTACCTGTCGGCGTCCGCCGTGGACGGGCCCCAGGTCAGGCCCTTGATCTGGTACGGCTTTCCGTCGACGGTCAGCTGCCAGTCGCCCTGGGTGCCGGTCACCTTGACGACGCTGCCGGCCGCGTGGGCCTGCGCGGCCGGCAGGGCGGTGAGGGCGCCGACGGTCAGCACGCCGGCGGTGAGGGGCGCGGCGAGGCGGCGCGCGCGGGTGCGGGGTGGTGGGGTCATGGTGTGGGGTCTTCCGGTGTGTGAGGGGGCAGGGTCTTTCGTCTGGATCAGGCCGGCCTGATCCAGACGAGAGGCCCTAGGGGAGGCGGTAGTCGGTGCCGAGGGCCGCGCCCGCTTCCGGGTGCGTCTCGTCGAAGCCGCGGGCGTCGCACTGGAGTCCGCCGACGACGCAGTGGTCGGTCAGCGCCTTGAGCGTGCGGTCGTCCCAGGCGTTGAAGAAGTCGTAGTGGAAGCTGTGGCCGGGGCCGCTGGCCAGCCGCACCTTCGACATGTCGCCGTTGACCGGGAACGCCATCTTGAACTCGATCATCGGCAGCGCCACCGGATGGCCGGCGGGGCAGATGTTGTCGTTGGTGCCGGGCTTCACCACCGGGTAGGACATGTGGCTCTTGTGGTCGGGGGTGTCCAGGTACCTGCCGTCCCAGCAACTGGGTGCCTGGAAGCGGATGTTGAGCTGGACGTCGGGCCGGGAGGGGCAGCTCGCCGGGAACTCGGTGTTGAAGAAGCTGTCACCGCACTCCCAGCCCTCGACGAAGCCGGGGTGGCGGCGGAACTCGTCGGCGCTCTGCATGGGGCTGCCGACGACGAACCGCAGCCCCTTGGGGAAGGGCCGGACGCTGGTGTAGTCGGTGACGCCGGCCTTGTAGTAGATGACCTGCGGTCCGGCCGGCAGGACCGGCTTGTCCCCGTTGTAGAGGGTGGGCATCCAGTAGCCGGAGAGGTCACCGGGGGCCTTGCAGGTGGTGCCGCCCGCGCTCAGGGTCGCGGTGGTACTGCTCGCGTTCGTGGTGGTGTTGCCCATGAACGTGTGGTCGTGGGACTTGCCGGGCTGCTGCGGATAGACGATCGGGTCGTCCGGCCTGGTGTGGCTGACCGAGCAGTTGGCCTGGAACTCGTGGAAGTAGCGGTGCGGGGGGTTCTGCGTCGACGGGGTGACGCCGGTGACCGGGGGGTTCGCGGGGATGTAGCCGTCGCCGTCGGGGTCCTCGGGTGAGGAGGCGGTGGACAGCGCCATCGTGTGCCCGGTGTGCACGACGGCCTCGGAGGGCGTGGAGGACGCGGCGACTCCGCCGAGGCCGAGCGGGGTCAGCAGCAGGGCGGAGGTGATGAGCGCGCCCGAGAGGATCTTCGATCTCCGTGACATACGGACTCCTCGCAGGGAGGTGGGGGCTGAAGGTCGTACGGATCGGGAGAGCGCTCTCCCACCGCTGGAGTGTTGGGGCGGTGACGAGAGGTGTCAAGGGGATCGGTCAAAGGATCAATGATGCCCGTTCGCTCACTTCTCGAAGCCATGGGTGGGGATGTGACGGTCACTCAGCAGCCCTGTAGGGAAATCCCGTCGTAACTCTTGACGCATCGTTCACGCCAATGAAGCATCCAACGTCGAGAGAGCGCTCCCATGCCCCGCATCGTTCACTTCCTGAACCAGGAGAGCCGCGCATGCCCCCCTCCTCCCCCACCTCCCCTTCATCGCCGTCCTCGCCGTCCGTCGGCCGCCGGACCGTTCTGGGCGCCGCGGCGGCGGCCGTCCCGGTGCTGGCCGGTGCGGCCGCCCCGGCCGGCGCCGCGACCGGGCGCCGCAGGTCCCCGCGCGCCCTGCCCGGTGGCGGCGACCTCGGCCCGAACGTGCTCGTCTTCGACCCGGCGACGCCCGGCATCCAGGCCAGGCTGGACGAGGTCTTCGCGAAGCAGGAGTCGGCCCAGTTCGGCACCGGCCGCTACGCGCTGCTGTTCAAGCCCGGCACGTACAACGGCCTCAACGCCCAGATCGGCTTCTACACCTCCATCGCGGGCCTGGGTCTGTCCCCCGACGACACGACCATCAACGGTGACGTGACGGTCGACGCGGGCTGGTTCAACGGCAACGCCACGCAGAACTTCTGGCGTTCGGCGGAGAATCTGGCCCTCGTCCCCGCGAACGGCACCAACCGGTGGGCGGTCGCCCAGGCGGCGCCGTTCCGCCGGATGCACGTACGGGGCGGTCTCGACCTCGCGCCCTCCGGCTACGGCTGGGCGAGCGGCGGCTACATCGCGGACAGCCGGATCGACGGCCAGGTCGGGCCCTACTCGCAGCAGCAGTGGTACACCCGCGACAGCGTCATCGGGAACTGGCTCAACGGCGTGTGGAACATGGTGTTCTCCGGCGTCCAGGGCGCACCGGCACAGGGCTTCCCGAACCCGGTGTACACCACGCTGGACACCACCCCGGTCTCCCGCGAGAAGCCGTTCCTGTACGTCAGCGGCAGCGAGTTCCGGGTCTTCCTGCCGGAGAAGCGGACGAACGCCCGCGGGGTGACCTGGGGCAACGGCACGCCGAGGGGCACGAGCGTGCCGCTGTCGCGGTTCTACGTCGCCAAGCCGGGCGTCAGCGCGGCCACCCTCAACCAGGCGCTCGCGCAGGGCCTGCACCTGCTGCTGACGCCCGGCGTCTACCACGTGGACCGGCCGATCCAGGTCGACCGCCCGAACACCGTGGTCCTGGGCCTCGGTTACGCCACGATCGTGCCCGACAACGGGAGCACGGCCCTGGAGGTCGCCGACGTCGACGGCGTGCGGCTGGCCGGGTTCCTCGTCGACGCCGGGCCGGTCAACTCCCGGACGCTGCTGGAGATCGGTCCGGCGGGTGCCGCCAAGGACCACTCGGCCAACCCGACCACGGTGCAGGACGTCTTCGTGCGCATCGGCGGCGCGGGTGCCGGCAAGGCGACCACCAGCATGGTGATCAACAACCGGCACACCATCGTCGACCACACCTGGGTGTGGCGCGCCGACCACGGCACCGGCGTCGGCTGGGAGACCAACCGTGCCGACTACGGCGTGGTGGTCAACGGCGACGACGTGCTCTGCACCGGGCTGTTCGTGGAGCATTTCAACAAGTACGACGTGCAGTGGAACGGCCAGCGGGGCCGCACGATCTTCTTCCAGAACGAGAAGGCGTACGACGCCCCGAACCAGGCCGCCGTGCAGAACGGCAACATCAAGGGCTACGCGGCCTACAAGGTCGGCGACAACGTCACCGCGCACGAGGGCTGGGGCCTGGGCAGCTACTGCTACTACAACGTCGACCCGGGCATCGTGCAGCACCACGGCTTCTCCGCGCCTGACCGACCCGGCGTGAAGTTCCACGACCTGCTGGTCGTCTCGCTCGGCGGCAACGGGCAGTACGAGCACGTCATCAACGAGACGGGGGGCCCGACCTCGGGCACGTCGACGACACCGTCCACGGTGGTGTCGTACCCCTAGGCCCCCGGCGCGCGGAGGCGGCGGGCGGGGCTACAGGTCGAACTCCACGTGTTCGAGGTCGGTGAACTCCACCTCGAGGCCGTGGGCGCGGCGGCCGCTGTCGCGGAAGTAGACCTCGCCCAGTGCCTCCGCGGCGATCTCCCGCAGCCGGTCCTCGCCGGCCCCCGCCTCCTGCGCCTCGAAGAGGCGGGCGGCGTGCCTCGGGGGCAGGGCCAGGGTGAGGTGGCGCAGCCGGGCGTCGTCCGTCGAGCCGGGAGCGGCCGTGTACCCGAACCGCGCGCGGGTGTCGATGACGATGCCGGTGCTGGTGGCCGCGGTCCGCCTCGCCCTGGCGCGGATCTGGGGCTGCCAGCGTCTGGCGACCTCGCGCTCCATGCGCTGCGCGAGGTCCGGCCTCGGATGCCGGATCTGGTCCTTCACATACCGTTCGACGGTGCGCTGGGTGATGCCGAGCAGTTCGGCGACCCGTCCGGTGCTGCCCCGGTGCTGCCGGACCAGGTAACGCATCCTGGCCCCCGCGGACTTGGGGAGGGGGCGGGTGAACGCGCCGCGCACCGCCTTGTCGAGCCCTTCCCCGACCGTGTCCATCGGTTTCCCTCCCCTACTCTCCGTCGTCGTGGGCGGTGACCTCGCCCGTCTTGATGTAGCGGGCGAGGTTGAGGTTCGTGCCGTACTTCTCGCGTACTTCCTCCGCCCACAGGGTGGTCCGGGTGCCCTCGTGCTTGACCATGCCCGGGGACACCCCGAGCCGGAAGCCGCCGGGCACCGTCTTCCCGTCGGCGTCGTAGGGCAGGACGTCCAGCGGTGAGGGGCCGTCGGCCGCGTACACGGCGCAGTCGGACAGGACCGCCACCGGGTAGCGTCCGGTGGCCGCGGCCAGGGCGAGCATCTTGCGGTGCATGTTGACGCGGGCGCGGGAGATGACGGCGGCGCGGATGTCGGGGCGCCAGGTGGGCCGCGCGAGGGCGGGCCACGCCTGTCCCGGTTTCCAGCCGCCGCCGCGCGCCCGTTCGCGCAGCTTGCCGATGCCGCCCTTCACGGTGGACTTGACGGCGTCCAGAACGATGGCCAGCTCCGGGTCGCGCTCCTTGCAGCCGTCCATCGCGGACAGGAACCGCTCCGGGGGCAGCTTCTCGGCCACGCCCAGGTCCGCCATGGTGCCGACGTAGGCGTCCCGGAGCCGCTTGTACCAGGGGTCCAGGAATCTGCCCTTGTCGTGGCGCACCCAGGCTTCGAGCGGGGCGACCTCGTAGCCGAGTTCCACCGCGTACGCCACGGTCGGCGTGGCGTACCAGGCGGGGCCGGCCGGGCGTTCGCCGGACGGTGTGAAGGGGCTGGGCAGCAACTCGCCCGCCAGCCGCCGCCATTGCCTGGCCACCAGGACGTGGGAGAGGTCGACGTGCGAGAGGTCGACCAGCCAGGAGCCGGGCAGCGCGGGGTCGAACTCCGGGTCGGTGACGTGCACAGGGGGCGCCGCGAGTCCGACGACCGCGCCGTTGGCGGCGGCGCCGAAGGCGAGGTTGACGTCGATGCCGACCAGGTGGCGCCGCATGCACTCGTCGTCGGTCAGCTCACGGGCCCAGTCGTACGCCTCCTCGAACAGCATCTCGTCGGGGCCGCGCTGGTGGAATCGGGGCAGCCCGGCGAGCAGCGGATGCCCGTCGGGCGCCTCGCACGGGGCGCAGCCGACGGGGTCCTCGCCGAGCGAGCCGGGCCGGTGTTCCTTGTGCCGCCTGCCGTCCGCGTCGGGTTCACTGGCCCGGGTGGGCGGGTTCAGCGCGGTCATCAGCTCCAGACCGGTCACGGCGGTGGAGCCGCGCGGTGTCATCACCCGCCGCGCGTAGGTGCCGAGGACGCGGGCCAGTTCCGCCGGTTCGAGCTCGGCGGCGTGGCGCCAGGACCGGGGGTCGAGCGCCCCCCAGGACGGCAGGCAGAGCTGAACGCACTGCCTGCGGCCGCCCTGGGCGGGGCGGTAGATCCGCGCCCAGGGGCCGAAACCCCGTTTGGTGAGCCGCCAGTCGGCGCGGTCGAGCTGCCCGAGCACCTTGTGCCCGTCCGGGAGGCGCCCGGCGAGCCGCTCCTCCTGGGACAGCGTCGCCGGCAGCCCGTACCGCCGGCACGCGGCCCCGGTGAGCACCAGGAGCGGGTCGGCGTCCTTGCCCGAGCCGTGCAGCCGCGCGGCCCCGAGCCGGGCCTCCGCCAGCGTCCATTCGACCAGCGAGGGCAGCGACTTGGCGGGCACGTCGACGACGAGGCCCCCGACCCCGTATCCGGTCACCTTCCGGTCCTCACCGGCATCGATCACGAGCAGCGGCCCGTGCGCGTAGGGATCGGCGCCGGGCGCGGAGCGTGCTTCCCTCTTCACCCCGGGCCGCGTCGCCGCCCCGCTCCCCGGCACCGGTGACCGGGGCGCACCCCCGGCCGGCCGGGGCACGCCGGTGGCACGGGACGCCGGGGCCGGGGCGCCGGGCCGACGGGGCGCGGCGGACTCGGGCGCCGGGGCGGTACGGGGGACGGGAGCGGGAGCGGGAGCGGCGGCTGAATCGGGGCTGACGACGGTGTCGGACTCGGCAGCGGCCCCATGACCATCGGCGGGTCGAGGCGTTGAGGCAGTCCTCCTCCCGGCGGCGACCGCGGTGGCAGCGGGCGCGGGCACACCGCTGGAGCCCGGCGCGGTGTCGGCCCCGCGATAGGCGGCACCCTTGGGCCCGCCGGCATGCGTGGGCCCAGTCCCGGCAGCGGCTTCGGGCCCCCCGGCATGCGCGCGCCCGGTCCCGGCAGCACCCTCCGGTCCCTCGGCATCCGTGGCCCCCGCGGGGCCCGCCAGGCCCCCGGTGTCCGCAGCGTCGGCGGGGTAGAGCTCGGCGAGTTGCCTCAGCAGGCGGGCGTAGGCGTCGCGTTCCGGGGGGCGGGGTTCGGTCCGGCCCGCTTCCCAGCCGCTGACGGTCGCCCGCCGTACCCGCAGCGCGGTGGCCACCTCGTCCAGAGTGAGGCCGTGGGCATGGCGCAGCCTCCTGCGTTCGGCCGGCGACGGCAGCGGAGCCCGGGACGCGACCAGTGCGTCGATGGCGTCGAACAGCTCGGACATGCGGCACCTCCTGCCCCGAACCCTAGCGTCAAACGCACGTTTCGCGTACGAACCGCGTGCATGGCGCGTTCATCGAGAGGGCCTGTCCGATCCTGGCGTGCGCCAGACGAAGACCTCGGTACCGGGTACACGCGCGGAGAGGCGGCCTTCGGGCGACCGGGACCACAGCAGCCCCCGCAGGTCGGCCTCGAAGGCTCCGAGGCGCTCGCCGAAGAGCCCGGGCGCCGAGGACGACAGGGAGAGGACCCCTGCGACGACGTCGTCCACCTCGCGTTCCAGCGCCTGCCCGCCGGGCACCACATGCCGTTCGGGCCCGAGGAACCCGGCCCGGGCCAGCACCGCCGCCTCACCGCTGGGAGTGCCGCGCGGCAGCACCCCGCGCCCGGCTCGGCGGACCGGGCCCAGGTAGTCCTTGACCAGTTCGACGACGGCCGGGTGGGGCACCGCCGGATACGGCAGGCCCTCGACGCCACGCCGTTCGCTCTTCAGGTCCGACACGCGCAGCAGGGCCCCGCCGGGCACGAGCATCCGGTGCACGGCGGCCGCCACCGGGTCGCGGTCCATCCAGTGGGAGGACTGGGCGAAGGCCGCGACGGTGAACGTCCCGAGGCCCGCCGGCAGGTCCTCGGCCCGCAGCCGTTCCCACCGGACCTTTCCGGCCGCCTCCCCGCCGGCGGCCCGGCGTGCGGCCTCGGCGATCATCCCGGGGTCGGGGTCCACGCCGACCACCTCGGCGAACAGGTGCGACAGGGGCAGCGTCAGCGGGCCGGGTCCGCATCCCACGTCCAGGAGCCGTCCGGTCCCGTCCAGTGCGAGCACCTCGGCCGGCCGCGGCACCAGGGCCGGGGCGTAGGGCAGCCGGCCGCGCTCGTAGTGGACCGCCGTGCCGGCGAACAGGGTCTCGTCCCAGGTCCAGCCCTCGGCCACGACGGCCTCCTCTCCCCCACCGGATCCGTCCGGGGCGATCATGCCACGGCGCGTGTTCCGGTAGGGTTCCCTCAGGCGCCGGCAGTCCGAGTCGCCTCGGCCGCCGGCTACGACACCGGCGTCCAGGCGGACCCTTCCGCGCGCCGGGACGCCGCTCGACGGTAGGTTGATCGCCATGAGTGACAACGTGTACTTCGACATCACGATCAACGACGAGCCGGCCGGCCGGATCGTCTTCAAGCTGTTCGACGACGTGGTCCCCAAGACCGCCAGGAACTTCCGCGAGCTGGCCACCGGCCAGAACGGCTTCGGCTACGCCGGTTCCTCGTTCCACCGCGTCATCCCGCAGTTCATGCTGCAGGGCGGCGACTTCACCCGGGGCGACGGCACCGGTGGCAAGAGCATCTACGGCGAGAAGTTCGCGGACGAGAATTTCGACCTCAAGCACGACCGTCCGTACCTGCTGAGCATGGCGAACGCGGGCCGGAACACCAATGGCTCGCAGTTCTTCGTCACCACAGTCGTCACCGACTGGCTCGACGGCAAGCACGTCGTCTTCGGTGAGGTCGTCGAGGGCCAGGACCTGGTGAAGCGCATCGAGTCGCTGGGCAGCCGCAGCGGCACGCCGAGCGCGAAGGTCACGATCGCCGAGAGCGGAACGGTCTAGCGGACGCCGGGACGGACCACCCCCGCCCGATGACGCCGTTCCCGCCCGGCCCGCGCCGATGAGCGGCCGCGCCCGGAACCGGGCCCGGCCCGCTCCGCTGCGCTTCGACGGCTGGATCGCGGGGGTCGGGACGTCGTCCGGGACCCGTCTGGTGGTCGGGCACTGGGTCCGCTCGCCCTTCGGCCCGTTCAGCGACGTGATGCTCGAACGGGCCGACGGCCACCGGCTGCTGCTGGCCCCCACCTCGCGGACGGCGCGGTTCATCAGCAGTACCTACACCTTCGACGAGGTGCGGGTCGTGCCCGTACGGGTGCACGACGAAGACCGCTGCTGGACGGTCGAGGCCGGACCGCTGCTCCGGCTGCGTTTCACCGTCGGGCGGCGCGGAGCAACCGGGCTGCTGCTGAGGGCCGTACCGGGTGCGCTGGCCGCGTCACCTGCCTGGACGGCGGTGACGGATCCGCTCGCCCGTCTGCTGATGGGCGTACGCACGCGCGGGAGCGCCGGCGGGGGCAGACGCGAGTGGTACGGGGCCCACGATCTGCGCGCCCTGACCTCGGCGACGGCCACGTTCGAGGGCCGGGAGCTGGGCGCGCTCGCGCCGGTCGCACCGCCGGTGCGCTTCGGTTTCGGCTCCACTCCCCGCAGGCCCTCCCTCGTACGCGTGACCACCACGGTGCGGGAGACGCACGGCTGACGACGCCCGCGGACCTGCTGGGCCCACGGCTCCCGGCGCGTCCGCCCGGTGTACTCCCCTCGGCCACGGGGACCCGGCAGCCGGCGCCGAGCGTGCTGCCCACCGGAGGGGACCGAGCGGGCCGGCTCCTTTCGTCGGATCATGGCACCAGGGGCTCGACCGGTGCCGCCCGCTCCAGGGGCGACATCACGGCCGTCGGCGACGAGCCCGGGTGCGGCGAGCACGGGAGGGACCCGTGAGGCAGTGGCGGCGCGGCCTCCACCGCGCGTGGGAGTGGCTCGGTGTGCGCGCGCTGTTCCGCCGCGGGCGGGATCTGGAACTGATGCACCGGGCGATGGGGTTCGCCACGCTGTCCCTGGTCACGCTCGCCCCGCTGCTCATCGTGGTCGCCGCCGGCGATCCGCTGGTCCGGGGAGGTTTCGCGTCCTGGCTCACCGACGGCATGGGCCTGTCCGGCCAGTCCGCCGACGCGCTCACCGGCATCATCAGTCCGCCGCGCAAGGTCATCGGCACCACCAGCGTGCTGAGCCTGGTGCTGCTGGCCGTGTTCGGGGTGTCGTTCGCCGGCAGTGTGCAGAACGGCTACGAGCGCGTCTGGGGTCTCGCGGCCGGCCCCTGGCACCGGGTGTGGCGGCAGGCGACCTGGCTCGTGGTGCTGACCGGCTACCTCTACCAGGAGGTGCAGACCCGCCCGGCGCTGCACGGGACGGCGCGGATCGTGGTGTCCGTGCTGAGCGGGGTGCTGTTCTTCTGGTGGGGTCAGCGCTTCCTGCTGGGCGGGCAGGTCAACTGGCGCCGCCTGCTGCCGGGCGCGATCGCCACCGTCGCGGGTCTGGCCGGGCTGCGCGTCTTCTCGTACCTCGTCTTCACCCCGCTCATCGTCACCAACGCGCTGAACTACGGGGCGGTGGGGACGGTGCTGGTGGTCGAGTCCTGGCTGATCGGGGTGGGTTTCGTCGTGTACGGGGGCGCACTGTTCGGCCGCTGGTTCTGCGAGCACCACTGGATGCCGTCCCACGAGGAGTGAGGCTCGCGCTCAGGAGGCGCGGGCGGGCGCGGCGAGCAGGGCCGGCCAGTCCTGGACGGCGGCCCAGTCGGCGAAGGTGTGCCAGCCGACCTCGGCATGGGCGCGGCGCAGGGCGGCGACGTCGACGTCGAGGCCGGTGGTGCCGAAGTATTCGAACATCGCCGCGAGGTCGTGCGAATGGGTGCGGACCTGGGCCAGGGGCACCTCGTGGTGCCCGACCGGGAGGCCGGTGACGGCGGTCAGCACCGCGGCGATCCCGGCGGCGGTGAGTTCGTCGGAGGCGATGTCGATCCGGCGGCCGCTGAACTCCGCGCGGCGTGTCAGGGCCAGGGCCGCGAAGGCGCCGATGTCCTCGGCGGGGATGAGCGTCAGGGGGCGGTCGGCCGCCATGGGCCAGGCGAAGGTGTTCTCGCGCAGGCCCTCCAGCGTCCAGCCGGAGGCGAAGTTGTCCATGAAGGCCGCCGGGGCCACGACCGTCCAGGCAACGCCCGTCGTCCGCAAGGCGCGCTCGATCTCGGCCTTGCTGTCGTAGTGCGGTATGCCCGTGCGGCGGTCGGCGTGCGCCGCCGAGGTGAACACGATGTGCCCGAGACGGGCGTCCGCCGCCGCGTCCAGCAGGGTCCTGCCCTGGCGCACCTCGGTCGCGGTGTCCGTGCCGAACGGGGTCGTCACCGCGAAGAGGGAGTCGGCGCCGGCGAGGGCCGCGTCCAGGGAGGGGCGGTCGTCGAAGTCGGCGCGGCGGACGTCGGCGCCGAGCCGGCGCAGGGCCTCGGCCGTCGGTGCGGCCGGGTCACGGGTGAGGGCGCGGACATGGTGTCCGGCCGTGAGCAGCGCGCGGGCGGTGGCACCGCCCTGGGCGCCGGTCGCACCGGTGACAGCGATGGTGAGCATGACGGGGCTCCTCGGGAAAGGGAATCGGGTTCCAGGGGTGGGCGCGGGCGGCGCGCGGCGAACACTGCGCGGCACACTGGTTGCGCCACGCAGAAACATACCCTGATTCTCCTGCGTCGCGCAGGTAGATAATCGCGGCGACCGAAGCCTTCCACCCCGAGGCGCGGACCCTCAGGGCTCGCGGTGTTCGTGTGCCGCCCGTTCCAGAGCCTCCGCCTCGGCCTCGGCCAGGCGGGTCTCGGCCTCCACGTCGACGGAGCGCGTCAGCCACCAGTACAGGAGCGCGGAGACCGGCAGCCCGATGAACAGGGAGATGTCGGCTCCGCCGAGCGCTTCGGCGGCGGGACCGACGAACAGCTTCCCGACGGAGAAGAACGGGACCATGACGGCGAAGCCGACCAGATAGGCGATGATGCCGTGCCACCCCCAACGGCCGTAGATGCCGCGCGGGTTGAAGATCTCCGCGATGGCGTAGTGGCCGCGGCGCACGACGTAGTAGTCCATGAGGTTCACCGCGGTCCACGGGATGAACAGGTAGAGCACCAGCAGCAGGAAGTCGTTGAAGTTCTCGAGGAAGTGGGCGGTCGCGGCGAGCGCGCCGACCAGCGAGAGCGCCGCGGTCAGCCCGATGGTCACCAGCCGTACGCCCAGGGTGGGCCGCACCCGCCGGATGGAGTCCAGGCCGCTGATGAGGGTCAGTGAACCGCCGTACATGTTCAGCGCGGTGACGGAGATGAGCCCCAGGGAGGCGAAGAGCAGCACGATCGCGCCGAACCCGTCGAACACCATGTCGCCGGCGGCGTTGATGGACCGGATCGTCTCGAAGTCCTTGCCGGCCCAGGCGGCCAGCAGTGCGCCGAGCACCATCAGCCAGATGCCGCCGAGCGCGGAGCCGAAGTAGGTCCAGTAGAAGGTCTTGCGGACCGTCACGTCCGGCGGCAGGTAGCGGGAGTAGTCCGAGACGTAGATGGCCCAGCTGATCTGGTAGCCGGCGACCACGCCGAACTGGGCGAGGAACGGGGTCCACCGGAAGCCGCCGAGGTCGAAGGAGCCCGCCGGATAGTGCAGGGAGACCAGGACACCGACGGTGAAGACGCCGAAGACGACGAGGAAGGTGTAGGTCAGGAAGCGTTCGGCCTTGTGGATGATGTCGTAGCCCACCAGCGCGACGACCAGCGCGACCGCGGTGACCACGACCACCCACAGCTTGACGCCTCCGTGCAGCGTGGTGTGCAGGGCCTCGGCGGCGAGGATGCTGTTGAAGACGTTGAATCCCGCGTACTGCACGTAGGCGAAGAGCCACACCAGGAGGGCGCCGACGTAGCCGAACTGGGGCCGCGACTGGATCATCTGCGGCAGGCCGAGCTGGGGGCCCTGGGCCGAGTGGAAGGCCATGAAGAAGGTGCCGATGACGGTGCCGGCGACGATGGCCAGCAGCGACCAGAGCAGGTTGCCGCCCTCGGTGATGCTGATCAGCCCCACCGCCAGGGTGGCGATCGTCGCGTTGGACATGAACCACAGCGGACCCAGGTGCCAGAGCTTGCCGTGCCGCTCGTCCAGGGGCACGTAGTCGATGGACCGGACCTCCAGCCCGGACACCCTGGACTCGCCTGATGTGCTCATGACGCCTCCCGGGCCCGGTCACGTCTCCCTGATCTCATTCTGCGCCCACCAGGACCTGTTGCTCTGCTCACATATCGCCCTGAAAGGGCCTTTTCGTGGCAGCGGTCACTTCACGAAGCGGGCGTTCTGGCTACGTTCGCAAAGTCCGTGTCCTGTTCCCCGCACCGCCGAGGCCTGCCACCATGCCGTTTCGAACCTCCCCGTTCCCGCGTCCGGGCAAGCGCGCGGCCGCCTGCGGCGCGCTCGCGGCCGCCGCGGCGACGCTGCTGACGTCCGCCGCCTCGGCGGCGCCCGCTGCCGGGCGGGCCGCCGCCGGCCCGGCGGACTTCCCCGCGTCGGTGGGGGCGCACGGCAAGGCACGAGTGAGCGCCGCGGTCCTCGATCTGGACCGTCCGGGCCACGCGCCCGCCGTGTTCGGCGAGGGCACCCCCTACGACACGGCCAGCATCGTCAAGGTCGACATCCTCGCCGCGCTGCTGCTCAAGGCACAGGACTCGGGGCGCGCCCTGACCGCCGAGGAGCGCGCGCAGGCCAAGAAGATGATCGAGCACAGCGACAACGCGGCGGCGAACGCCCTGTGGCGGCGCATCGGCCTCGCCCCGGGCCTCAAGGCGGCGAACAAGCGGCTGGGGCTGACCGAGACCAAGGGCGGCCCCGGCGGCAAGTGGGGGCTGACCCGGACCACGTCCGCCGACCAGATACGGCTGCTGCGCGCGGTGTTCGACAGCGGGCAGGCCACGAAGAAGGGCTCCCGGCCGGCGCTCGACGCGGCGCCCCGCGCCTACATCCGCTCGCTGATGAGCCATGTCGCCGACGACCAGTCCTGGGGCGTCTCGGCGGCCGGCCGCTCCGGGTGGGCCCTGAAGAACGGCTGGCTGCAGCGCGACACGACCGACCTGTGGGACGTCAACAGCGTCGGCCGGATCACGGCCGGCGGGCACCACTACCTCGTCGCGGTCCTGTCCGACGGCAACAAGACGATGAAGGACGGCGTCTCGCTGGTGGAACGGGCGGCCCGGACCGCCGTGTCCACCACGACGGCCCGCGCTTCCTAGGACACGGCGCGGCCTGGGTGTTTGGGGCCCGGGGGTGACCCGTCGGGCGCCGCGGGCGCTGTGGCGCCCGCGGCCGTGCCCGGCGGCTCAGGGCTTCGCCAAGTCCTCGGCCTGCCCGTCGACGGGGATGCCGAGCCGCCCCGCCACCCTGGTCAGGGCCGCTCCCAGGGGGAGCGCCACGCGGCTGCGGGCGTGGCGGTCGCCCCGGGTGGCGTCCCGGTTGATGATCAGCACCGGCTTCCCGGACCGGGCCGCCTGACGGACGAACCGGAGGCCGGACATCACCGTCAGGGAGGAGCCGAGGACCAGCAGCGAGGCGGCCTCGCGGACCAGGGTGCGGCAGTGCTCGACCCGCTCCGGCGGAACGGCCTCGCCGAAGAACACGACGTCCGGTTTGAGGATGCCGTCGCAGACCGCGCAGGGCAGGACGCGGAAGTCGCCGACCTGGTCGTCGGTCAGGTCGGCGTCTCCGTCCGGGTTGATGCCGGCGGCCACCGGATCGAAGCCCGGGTTGGCCTCCTCCAGGCGCCGGGCGAGTTCGCGGCGCGGGCTGAACGTGCCGCAGGTGAGGCAGACGACCCGGTCGAGGCTGCCGTGGAGTTCCACGACGTTCCCGGTCCCGGCGGCCTGGTGCAGACGGTCGACGTTCTGGGTGATCACGCCCGAGAGCAGGCCGTGCCGTTCGAAGGCGGCCACGGCCCGGTGCCCGGCGTTGGACCGCGCGCGGCCGAAGGTGCGCCAGCCGAGGTGGCTGCGCGCCCAGTACCTGCGCCTGGCCTGGGCGTCGCCGGTGAACTCCTGGTAGGTCATCGGGGTGTGCCGGCTCAGGCTGCCGCCCTCGCCCCGGTAGTCGGGGATGCCCGATTCCGTGGAGATGCCGGCACCGCTGAGCACCAGCACACCGCCGGTGCTCAGCGCGTCGGCGACCGGTTCCAGGTCCGTGGTGCCCGGCGGCAGGTCCTCCGCGGGGGTCCAGCTCAGGGTGGGGCGCATGCGCATGCGGCCAGGGTACGGAACCGGCCGCCGCGGCCCGCTCCCGCGCCGGCCGCCGGGGGCCTCGGCCGTGCCGCGGGGAAACGGACGGCGCGGCGGGGACGCGGTCAGACCGGCTGGACGGACGCCACCGCGGTCGCCGTGACCTTGTTGTCGCACTCGGCGAACACCCCGTCGTCCAGCGCGACCTGGTGCGCTCCCGCACCGGGCAGGCCGACCACCAGCGTCGGGTAGGCGGCGGGCTTCGCACCGGAGGCGCAGTAGCCGTCGCCCTCGCCCTGCACCTGTACGAAGGTCAGCTTCGCCCACGCCTTGCCGCCCGGTGCGAGCCGCACGCTCGACGCGGTGCCCTGCGGGGTGACCGACAGCGGGGTGTTGTGCTCGGGCGAGCCGTTGCCCGCCCCGGCCACCGAGGGGTGGCCCCGCAGCACACAGGCCCCGCCGGAGACGTTGGTGAACTCCACGACCGCCGCACCGGTGCCCGTGCCGTCCGGGCGGTCGGCGGCCTGATAGGCCCTGGTCTTCAGGGCCGTCGCCGGGCACGGCGGCGCGGGCTTCGCCGAGGTGCGGGACACCGGCGAGGCGGGAGCCGCGGTGGCGGCCGGCGTGCCGCCGCCGGCGGGCCGGGAGGCCGCGGGCGCCGGGCTCGTGGGCGTCGAGGCGGTTCCGGCGGACGCGGTGGGGGAGGCGGCGGACGTCGCCGGTGTCCGGGACGCCCCGGCGGCCGGCTCGTCGCCGCCGGACTGGCATGCCGTCAGTGACAGGGCGGCCGCGATGACGGCGGCGGATGTGGTGACCCGGACGGTGCTGCGGTACGGCATGGGATCCCCCGATGGTTCGAAGTGCTCAGGTCGCCCGGCTCGGCGCCGGTGCTCACCCACCCAGACAGAGCGGCCTGAGCAGGGGTTCCGAGCCGCTCCACCTGTGACACGGCGGTGACGGTAACGGGGTCGGATCGGCACGGAACCCGGCCCGGGGAGCCGCCCGGCACCGGGTGCGCGGACCGGCCGCGCCCCGGAGGGCCGGGCCATGGCCGGCTTGCGCGGGAGGTGCCCGCCGGGAATCCCGGCGAGGATGGACTCCTGGGCGACCGCTGGGAGGCGGGTATGACGGTGAACCGTGTCGGCCTGGTCGTGCACGGCGGACGGGCGGAGGCCGTGGCCGCCGCGCGCGCCGCGCGAGAGTGGTGCGCCGAGCACACCGTGACCTGTGCCGACATCGACGTGTGGCAGGAGGGCGAGCGGCACAGTGCCCGGGAGGAGATGGACTCGGCCGGCGATCCGGACCTGATCGTCACCCTGGGCGGCGACGGGACGTTCCTGCGCGGTGCCCGGCTGGCGGCCGCGAACGACGCCATGGTGCTGGGCGTCGACCTCGGGCGGGTGGGTTTCCTGACGGAGGTGCCCGTCCCGGCGGTGCGCGCCGCGCTGGACGCCGTACGGGAGGAGCGGATCACGGTCGAGAGCCGTATGCTGCTCACCCTGCGGGCCTCGTGCCGGCTGGAGGTGCCCGAGCACATGGAGGCGCTGGTGCGCTACGGCCGCGGTCCCATGCTGCCGCCGCCCCGGGTGCGCGCGGAGTGCGAGATCGGTGACGACTGGGGCGTCGCCCTGAACGTCGTCGCGCTGAACGACGTGGTGCTGGAGAAGCTGACCCGGGACCGGCAGGTGTCGGTGGGCGTCTATCTCGCCGGCCGGCTGCTCGCCGCCTACTCCGCCGACGCGCTGCTGGTGGCCACGCCCACGGGGTCGACGGCGTACAGCTTCGCCGCGGGCGGTCCGGTGGTCTCGCCCCGCGCGGAGGGCCTGATCTTCACCCCCGTCGCCCCGCACATGGCGTTCAACCGCTCGGTCGTGGCCGCTCCGGACGAGCCCGTCGCGCTGCGCGTGCTGGAACGGTCCGGGCCGGCCGCCGTCAGCATCGACGGCCAGGTGCGCGGGGTGCTGAACCCCGGGGACTGGATCGGTGTGTACGCCGCCCCCCGCCGGCTCAAGGCGGTCCGGCTCGGCCCGATGGACTTCTACGGCCGGCTGCGCGAGCGCATGAACCTCACCGACGCTCCCGCCGCGCTCGCCGACGGCGATTCCGCTCCCCTGTGGCCGGTGACGACACCGCCGCCGGGCGATCTCGCGCACCTCGCGCTGCCCACCGCCCCGCACCGGACGCCACCCGTGTCCTGAGTCCTGACGGGACGCGCGACAGTTTCCCCCTCTCCCCGTGCAACCATTCGCCATATCCGCATGTCTCATCCCATAACAGCATGGCGTGACCAAGGGGGACATCATGCGGAGAACAGGGGTAATAGCGACAGCTCTCGTCCTGGCGGGTGCCGGACTGGGCGGCGTGGCGACGGCCGCGGACGCGGCTCCGGCGGCCGCCGCGCGGGCCACGGCCTGTCCGACCGGCTGGGGCAGCGGAGCCAAGGGCGGTACGGCCACCGGGGCGGTGCCGCTGAAGAACATCAGGACCGGCCGGCACGACTGCTACGACCGCATGGTGTTCGACGTGCCGGGCGGCGGCCGTACCGTCGGCTACTACGTCCGGTACGTGGACCGGCTCCGGCAGAGCGCCACCGGGCACACGATCCCGGTCGGCGGCGGGGCCGTGCTGGACGTCCATGTCGGCGCGCCGAGCTACGACCCGGCGACCGGCGCGGTCACGTACCCGGGGCGGGTGGGCCGCACCCTGCCGGGCGTGAATGTCCACGGGTACCGCACCTTCCGGGACACCCGGTTCGCCGGCAGCTTCGAGGGCGAGACGCAGGTGGGTCTCGGCGTACGGGCCCGGCTGCCGTTCCGGGTCCAGCAGGTGTCGGGCCATCTGGTCGTCGACGTGGCCCACAACTGGACCGGCGGCCGCTGAGCGGATCCGCGGGTCCCGGCCCGTGTCACGTCTGGGAGCGGGTGGCGCCGAAGTGCGTCTCGTGGTTCCAGACGTGGCGGCAGGACGGGCACTGCAGATGCAGCAGGCTGCCGGTGTTGGAGAGCAGGTAGCGCCAGTGCCCGCGGCACGGGCGCCCCTGCTCGCAGGTGGCGCAGCCGCGGCGGTCGTCGCAGTTCGGGCAGGCCACCCAGGCGCGACGGGCGATGTCGGCCTGCGGATCAAGCGGCAGCATCGCCGCCGCCGCGCCGCGGCAGCACACCGGCCGCGATCAGCTCCTCGTACAGCTGCTGCTGTTCGTCGTCGAGGCCGGAGTACAGCAGGTCGTACGCCGCCTGCTCGCCGTGCAGCGCCGCGACGGGGTCCCAGCCGGCGCCCAGGGCGGCCACGGTGTGCGTGCGCCGGAGCATCTCGTGGGAGCTGAGGTCGACGGTGAACTCGACCGGCTCGGCGGTGCCGGGCCGGTCCGCCGGGGACTTGCCCGCCGCGACGGGTTCGTCCGGTTCGCCAGGAATGATGGGGCCATGGGTGGACATGCGTCCGAACGTAGGTACCTGTCGGCCGCCGCGGCAAGAGCAGGTGGGAGAAGTCACAGGGTCAGCGGGCGAGCAGTCCGGCGAACCTCTCGGTGTCGATGTTGCCGCCGGAGGCGATGACGCCGATCCGCCGCGGCGGGTTCTCGACGCGCCCGGCCATCAGGGCCGCCAGGGCGCTCGCGCCGCTCGGTTCGAGGACGATCTTCAGGCGTTCGAAGGCGAACCGCATGGCGCGGACGATCTCCTCGTCGCTGACGACACAGACGGCGTCGACGAGGCGCTGGTTGATCGGGAAGGTGATCTCGCCGGGCGTGGCCAGGGCCTGGCCGTCGGCGATGGTGCGGGGCACGGGGATGGTGACGCGCGCGCCACTGGCCAGGGAGAGCCGGGTGTCGTCGCCCGCCTCCGGCTCCACGCCGATCACGCGGATGCCGGGGTGCAGCGCCTTGGCCGCGGTCGCGCTGCCGGCGATGAGGCCGCCGCCGCCTACCGGCACCAGGAGGGCGTCGAGTTCTCCCGTGTCCTCCAGGAGTTCGAGGGCCGCGGTGCCCTGGCCGGCGATGACGTGCGGGTGGTCGTAGGGCGGGATCAGGGCCAGGCCGCGGTCCTCGGCCAGGGCTTCGCCGAGCGCGGTGCGGTCCTGCGCGTAGCGGTCGTAGGTGACGACCTCGGCGCCGTATCCGGCGGTGGCCGCCAGCTTGGAGCGGGGGGCGTCCTCGGGCATCAGGATGACGGCGCTGGTGCCCAGTTCACGGGCGGCCAGCGCGGTCGCCTGGGCGTGGTTGCCGGAGGAGTAGGCGGCGATGCCCTTGGCGAGCTGCTCGGGCGAGAGCTGGGCGGCGGCGTTGTAGGCGCCGCGGAACTTGAAGGCGCCGACCCGCTGGAAGTTCTCGCACTTGACGAACACCTCGGCGCCGACGGCCGAGTTCAGCGTGCGGGAGGTGAGGACGGGGGTGCGGTGGGCGATGCCCCGGAGGCGTGCTGCGGCTGCCCGGACGTCGTCGAACGATACGGGTGATGCGGCGGCCATGCTGGTTCCTTACGGCAGGAGGGGTCGGGGGTGACGGGCTGGGCGGTGGCCGGTGGAGGCGGCCGGCGGGGTGCGGGTCACCAGCCGGCGACGCGGTTCCAGACCGCCTGGACCGCGGGCGCGGGCCGGGCGGGCCGGGTGCCGTCGACGACGTGGTAACCGTGGTGCTGGGCGGCGGTGGCGCAGGCGTGGTTGGGCAGGACGCGCAGGCGGGTGCCGATGGGCAGGTCGGGCAGGCGGGCGCCGTCGCGGGCGGTGAGGGTGCCGTGCTCCTGGCTGGCGGCGGTCATGACGAGCCCTGGGACGAGCCGTCCGTCGAGGTCGGCGACCAGTCCGTAGCCCTGGTCCTGGGGCTGGGCGGAGGTGCCGCGGTCCCGGGACATGGCCATCCAGCCGCCGTCGGTGAGGATCCAGCCGAACTCGGGGCGGTGGCCGATGACGGTGACCACGACCGACAGGGCGAGGTCGTCCAGGTCGCAGACGCCGAGACCGGCCATGACGAGATCGAAGAAGACGTAATTCCCGGCGCGCAGTTC
Source organism: Streptomyces sp. NPDC047869 (assembly GCF_040704065.1). Lineage (NCBI taxonomy): Bacteria > Bacillati > Actinomycetota > Actinomycetes > Kitasatosporales > Streptomycetaceae > Streptomyces > Streptomyces sp. NPDC047869. Next base: position 42,841 of record NZ_JBEYRK010000010.1, on the reverse strand, counting down.
GGTGACGCCGGTGAGGTCCTCGGCGGCGTGGGCGGTGGGGGTGGAGCCGACGCTGACGACGGGCACGGGCAGGCCGGCGGCGCGCAGCCGCCCGGCCGCCGTGACGGCGGCGTCGCGTTCCCGCTCCGCCGCCCGGCGCCGCTCCTCGGCGGTGTGGGCGAAGTAGGACTCCCCCGCGTGGGTCAGGACTCCGTCGAGGCAGCCCGCTTCGTGCAGGACGCGGCCGATGCCGACGAGTTCCGGCGCGTCGGGGCGCAGGCCGCCGCGGTGGCCGTCGCAGTCGATCTCGATCTGGGCGGGGACGGCGATGCCCGCCTCTCTGGCCGCTTCGGCCACGGACGCCGCCTGTGCGGCGCTGTCGAGCAGCACGCGCAGGGTGACGCCGCGGCGCAGCAGGGCGAGCACCCGGGGCAGCTTGTGCGGGTCGACGCCGACGGCGTAGGTGATGTCGGTGTGGCCGCCGTCGGCGAACGCCTCGGCCTCGGCGAGGGTGGAGACGGTGACGGGGCCGCGTGTGCCGTCGTGCAGGAGCGCGGCGACGTCGAGGCTCTTGGCCGTCTTGACGTGCGGGCGCAGGGTGACGCCGAGGCGGTCGGCGCGCCGGGCGAGCCGCTCGATATTGCGCCGCACCCGGTGCGCGTCGACGACCGCGAACGGGGTGTCGGGGTCGGCCAGGGTCCGGGCGGGGGCGGTGGGCGGGGTGGTGGTCAGAAGCTGATGTCCATCTTCGGGCAGACGGCGGTCCGCGGCGGTCATGGGCGGCCTCTCACCTGGTGTAGTTGTAGACGGTGGCGCGGGACACGCCGAGCAGGTCGGCGATGGTCCGGGCGGCGTCACGCGAGTCGAAGTACCCCTCCGCGTGCAGGTGCCGTACGAGCGCCTTCTTGGCGTCCCGGCTCAGCGAGCGTGGTGTCCCGCCGCGCTCGGCGGCGAGCGCCTCGACCGCCCGGCGCAGCGCGCGGGCGTTCCGGTCCCGCAGTGTCTCCAGCGGCTGCTCGCGGTGTTCGGTGCCGGTGGCGACGAGGTTGGCCAGGGCGAGCGTGACGGGTGAGAGCACGGAGACGTCGAGGTTCAGGCAGAGGGCGGCGATGTAGTCGCCGGCGCTGTTCCTGATACCGATCGAGGTGCTCTTCGCCGGGCGGCCGTCGGGGAACCGGTTGGGGTAGTTCTGGATGACGCTTGGGTACTCCGGGTCGGCGATCCGGGCCAGACCCAGTTCGGTCGCGGAGTCCCCGGTCCGGCGGCCCGAGAGGTTGTTCTCGATCGCCCGGATGGCGTGCCGTGGGTCGCGCAGGTCGTGCAGGACCACTTCGCACAGGCCGGGGAACATGCGCCCGAGGGCGACGGCGATCTTCTCCGCCTCACCGATGAGGTGTTCGTCCGCCGCGGCGGCCGCGGACGCCGCCGCGCCGGTGCGGTGGTCCGGCTCCGCGCCGTCCATGACGTGGTCCATCGGCGTCCACCTCGGAATCTGGACTGAGAATCCAACTCTGGACAGGAAGACTAACCCGGGGTCTCACCGCCGTCCAGAGCCGGATGGCCGCGCCCGGCTCAGCGGGCGGGCAGGCGGACCCCCAGCTCCGCGGCGGCCGCCCGCAGCACGGGGACGAAGGCGACCAGGTCGTCCACGCCGCGCCGGAACGCGGGGGCGGCGGTGGACAGAGCGCCGTAGAGGCCGCCGTCCGGGCGCAGGATCGGGACGGCCACGGCGCGCAGCCCGGCGTGGTGCTCCTCGTCGACGGTGGCGTAGCCGAGGTCGGCGGCGCGGGCGACCTCCGCGCGCAGGACGTCGCGGTCGGTGACGCTGTTCGGCCCGTGCGGTGTCAGCTCGACGCGGTCCAGCAGGTCGGCGCGTACGTCGTCGGGGGCGAAGGCCATCAGCACCTTGCCCATCGAGGTGCAGTGCAGCGGTCCGTGCCGGCCCGGCTCGCTGCGGACGCCGACCGGCAGGGGTCCGTCGACGTAGTGCACGTACAGGTGGCGCGTGCCGTCGAGCACCGACATCAGGGTGGCCTCCTCGGTCTGCCGGGTCACGCGCCGCATGACGGGCAGGGCGGTGCCGGCGAACCCGTGGGCCCGCCCCGCCTGCTGGCCGAGCTGGAACAGTCTGAGGCCCGGCTTGTAGCGCTTGCCGTCGGGCTCGAACTCCACCAGGCCCTCGCGGCGCAGCGTGCCGAGCAGCCGGTGGGCCGTACTGACCGGGACGCCGCTCTCGCGGGCCAGCGCGGACAGGGTGCTGCCGTGTGCGTGCTCGCCGACCAGGACGAGCAGCCGGATCGCCCGGCCCACGACGTCCGCCGGGGCCGTACTGGAGTCGCTGGAGTCACTGGAGGTCACAGAGGCAAAATATCCGACTCTCCACTGAGCGGAAAGCGATTTCATTCAGTGGTTGACATTGATCCTCGGGCCAGCCCACGATGCTTTCCGTTGAGCAGACAAGCTTTCCACTCAATGGAAAATACTGCTGTCGGATCGCGGTCGAGGCCACCTGGAGGACGACACACATGAGCCATCCCCTTTTCGACGTCACCGGCAAGGTGGCCCTGGTCACCGGGTCGAGTCGCGGTATCGGCAAGGCACTGGCCAGGGGTCTGCTGGAGGCGGGCTGCACCGTCGTCCTCAACGGCCGTGACGCGGCGGCACTGGAGTCGGCCCGTGCGGAGCTGGCGGCGGAGTTCGGGGACACGGTCGTCGCGGAGGCGTTCGACGTCACCGACTCGGCCTCGGTCGCCGGCGCCGTCGCCCGGATCGAGGACGAGGTGGGGCCGATCGGCCTCCTGGTGAACAACACCGGGGCCCAGCGCCGCGCGCCCCTGCTCGACTTCACCGACGAGGACTGGCACGGCCTGCTGCACACCAACCTCACCAGCGCCTTCCTGGTCGGCCGCGAGGTCGCCCGGCGCATGGTGCCGCGGGGGCACGGCAAGATCGTCAACATCTGCTCGCTGCAGAGCGAGGTGGTGCGCCCCGGTATCGCGCCCTACTCCGCCACCAAGGGCGGCCTGAAGATGCTGACCAAGGGCATGTGCGCCGACCTCGGACCGCACGGCATCCAGGTCAACGGCATCGGTCCCGGCTACTTCGACACCGAGCTGACCTCCGCGCTGGTCGCCGACGAGGAGTTCAGCGCCTGGGTGCGCGGACGTACCCCGGCCGGCCGCTGGGGCGACGTCGAGGACCTCGTCGGCGCCCTGCTCTTCCTGTCCTCCCCCGCCTCCGACTTCGTCAACGGGCAGCTGCTGTACGTCGACGGCGGCATGCTCTCCGTCCTGTGACCGTGAAGGAGCCCCTGACCATGCGAGCCTGTGTCGTCCACGGAGCCGGCGACCTGCGGATCGAGGAGCGGCCGTTCACCGGCCCCGGACCGGGTGAGATCGCGGTCGCCGTCGCCCTCGGCGGAATCTGCGGATCCGATCTGCACTACCACCACCGCGGCCGGGTGGGTGACTTCGCGCTGCGCGAGCCGATGGTGCTCGGGCACGAGGTGGTCGGCCGCGTCGCGGACCTCGGACCCGGCACCGGCGCCACGGACGGGCCGGCGCCGGGCACTCCCGTCGCGATCCATCCCGCCACCCCCTGCGGCACCTGCGAGGAGTGCGCGCGCGGCAGGCGCAACATCTGCGGTCACACCCGCTACCTGGGCAGCGCCGCCCACACCCCGCACGTGCAGGGCGGCTTCGCCCAGCTCATCAGCGTGCCCGCCGAGCAGGTCCGGGCGCTGCCGCCCGGGCTGAGCCTGCGCCGCGCGGTGCTCGCCGAGCCGCTGTCGGTGGCGCTGCACGCCGTGCGCCGGGCGGGCGAGGTGCGGGGCAGGCGGGTCCTGGTCACCGGCGCCGGGCCGATCGGCTGCCTGGTCGTGGCGGCGCTGCGGCACGCCGGGGCCGCCGAGGTCGTCGTCAGCGATCTGCACGAGGAGCCGCTGCGGATCGCCACGGCGATGGGCGCCACCACCACGGTGCGCGCGGACCGGTCCGGTGATCCGGCCTGTTCCGCCGGGTTCGACGTCGCCGTCGAGGCGTCCGGCGCGCCGGCGGGGCTGCGCACCTGCGTGGAGCGGGTGCGCCGGGGCGGCACCGTCGTACTGCTGGGGCTGCTGCCGCCGGGCGAGGTCGGGCTGCTCGGCAACGTCGCCGTGACCCGGGAGCTGGAGCTGCGCGGGGCCTTCCGGTTCGACACCGAGTTCGACGAGGCGCTGGCGCTGCTGGCCCAGGGCCTGCACGTGGAACCCGCCGTCACCCATGTCTTCCCGCTGGAGCGGTCCGCCGCCGCGTTCGCCGTGGCCCAGGACCGCACGGTCGCCTCCAAGGTCCTGCTCGACCTGTCCGGGGACTGAGGAGGGGCTGGAGGGACTGAGGTGGCTGACGGGGGCCGGCGGCAGGACACTACTGGTGGACGGGCGTTTCCCGTGGTGTGCTGGAGGTAGCGGGAAGGACTCCTTGGAGACGCGGAGAAGCGGCTGACGGCCGTGCACCGCGCAATCAGGATCCACGAGAAGCGGATGGCGTCCTTCCCGCCCGTCACGCACCCACCCGGTCATGCGTCCTTCCCGGCCTTCGGTGCCTGGGCCGAAGGGCCCCGGTTCGGGCCCGAGCGGCCCGTGGTGCCAGGAGCACGGGAGGCCCACTCTGGCAGCAGACGCCATGAAGGGAGCCGGTGCCATGACCTCCGCCACCACCACCTTGAACGCGGCTCTGCCCGCCGAACACCGTGAACGCCTGATGCGGGCCGCCCGCGAGGTCTCGTTCGACAGCGGTACCCGCCTGTTCGAGGAGGGCCGGCGGGCCGACCGCTTCTGGATCGTGCGCACCGGCACCGTGGCCCTGGATCTCCGGGTGCCCGGCCGCCGTCCCGCCGTCATCGAGTCGCTCGGCCACGGCGATCCGGTCGGCTGGTCCTGGCACTTCCCGCCGCACATCTGGCAGCTGGGCGCCGAGGCGCTGAGCCCCGTACGGGCCTGGGAGTTCGACGCCGGGACCGTCCTGGAGATGTGCGCCGAGGACCCGGAGTTCGGCCGGGCGATCGCGGTCTGGGTCGGGCGGGTGGTCGCTCAGCGGCTGCACGCGTCCCGCATCCGGCTGCTCGACCTCTACGCCCCCTACGGCAGCGGCGGCCTGGTGTGAGCACCCGGCCCGGCTAGGAGGACACCATGGCAGGCAGCCCGTACCGGGTGGGCGACGTGATGACGCGTGCCGTCGTCGCGGTGGGCCGCAAGGCCCCGTTCAAGGACATCGTCGAGCGCATGGAGCAGTGGAAGGTCAGCGCGCTGCCCGTGCTGGAGGGCGACGGCCGGGTGATCGGCGTGGTCTCCGAGGCCGATCTGCTGCCCAAGGAGGAGTTCCGGGACAGCGATCCGGACCGGCGCACCCAGTTGCGCCGGCTGCCCGACATGGCCAAGGCCGGGGCGGTGACGGCGGACGAGGTGATGAGCGCCCCGGCCGTCACCGTGCACGCCGACGCCACGCTCGCCGAGGCGGCACGGATCATGGCCCTGCGGCACGTCAAGCGGCTGCCCGTGGTGAACGCCGAGGACGTACTCGAAGGCGTCGTCAGCCGCTCGGACCTGCTCAAGGTGTTCCTGCGCCCGGACGACGACCTCGCCGACGAGATCCGGCGCGACGTCGTCGACGTCCTCTTCCCGGCACCCGTCGAGCCCGTGCACATCACGGTCTCGGACGGCGTGGCCACCCTGACCGGCCGCGTCACCGACGCGACCCGCATCCCCCTGGCGGTCGGCATGGTCCGGGCCGTCGAGGGCGTGGTGGGCGTGGACTGCCACCTCACCTCGGCCGGCGGCTGACGCCCCCTCTCGCCGGCGACCGTCGCCCCCTCACGGGGCGACACGCCCCCGTCCTCACCCCCGCCCTCCACTGAGGTTGCGCCACTCGGGGCCGACTCGTTTCCACTCCTCGTCCCATTCGGTCAGGCGGCGGCGTACGAGGGCGGCCCGGAGCAGGCGGCCGCCGGCCCAGATCGCCCCGGCGGCGAGAGGGCCGACGAGGATGCCGGTCAGGTCCGCCTGGAGGGCCGCCTCCGTCCTGCCCAGGGGTTGCGGCACCACCCGGTCGGCGTCGTCCGTCCACACCGTGAGCCGGGTGCCCACCGGGGCGCCCGGCAGCAGCCTGGCCGTGGCCCGGTGCACCGAGCCGTCCGCGTCGGTCCAGCGCACGGTGACCCGCGCCCGGCCGTCGTCGCGTCCGCTCGCGGTGGCGGGCGGGGCCGCCGGCGTGACGTCGGTGACGACGGCGGCGACCGGGTGCGCCCGGGCCCGGCGCGTGGCGAAGTCCGAGTCCACCGTCCGTGCCGCCACCAGCCCCGCGACGGCCCCGCCGACGGCGACGAGGAGCCAGATGCCGAGCACGATCCAGGCCTCCACGACGTCGCTGTGTCTGCGCAGCGCGTTGCGCCGCCAACGCCACAGCCGGACGGGGGACTTGCTCGTGCGGGGTGTCTTCGCCGGCATCGGGGTGGCCTCCTCTCGGCTCCGCCTGCCGTCGGCCGCCGTCAGGTGGGGGCCGTCCGCCGCGGCTCCGGAAGCTCCGGACCGGCGTGCGGGTGGCGGCGCGGGCCGGTCAGGGCGCAGCGCACGTCCACGACACCGGGCACCGACCGGGCCAGCAGGGTGGCGAGCGGTACGAGCACGGTGTCGTGGACGCGCCCGGTGAGGGAGACCACGCCGTCGCGCACCTCGACCCGCACCGGTGCCTGCGCGGTGCCGAACAGCCGCACGACGACCTCCCGGTCGACGTCCTCGGCAATGTCCTCGTCGGTGCGGAGGAACACCTTCAGCAGGTCGGACCGGCTGACCACGCCCTTGAGGGTGCCGTCGTGGCCGACGACCGGCAGGCGCTTGACCCCGCGGCGGGCCATGACGCGCGCCGCGTGGGCGAGGGCGGCCTCGGGCGGCACGGTGACGGCCGGGGAGGTCATCAGCTCCGCCGCGGTCACCGCGTCCGCCTTGCGGAGGTCGGCGAGGTGCCGCACCTGCGCGGACCGGTCCGGGTCGCCCTCGCGGTACTCCTCCTTGGGCAGCAGATCGGCCTCGGAGACCACCCCCACGACCCGGCCGTCGGCGTCCAGCACGGGGAGGGCGCTCACCCGCCACTCCTGCATCGCCCGCACGATCTCCTTGAAGGCCGCGCCGGTGCGCAGGGCCACGACCGTGCGGGTCATCACGTCGTTCACGACGGTCGGAGTGCCGTTCATGGCGCCCTCCCGGGGGCTCGGATCCCTTCCTGGGGATCCCTTCCTGGGACACTCCCAGCGTGCGGCCACCGCCCCGTCCGGGGGGATGGGCCGAGTGGCCCGTTCCCGGGGGCGAAGCGGCCCGGACCAGGGCCGGATACGTACTGCGAGGGACCTGTGGCCCCCCATCGGGGCCCATCGGCACTACGGCCGGTGCGCGGCGTGGACGACAGTGAACGCAGGAGCGGCACCGATCCCCCGCGGTGTCGCTCCGTCGTCCCGCTCCCGGCGGAACAGCCCGTGGCCCCGGCGCCGGACCGCCTCACACGGTGATCCGGCGTCCGGTGATGGTGAAGGGATCGATGCGCACCCACACGCTCCGGGGGCCGCCGGCCCAGGGCATGCTGTACGCCCGCTCCGCCAGCCGTTGCTGCTCGTGCCGGTCCGTGACGGCGCGAGCGGGCCCGCGCACCAGGACGCTCCAGCCCTGGCTGAACGCGTCGTCGATGCGGTCCACCTCGAACGCCACCTGGAGTCCGGCGGCCAGGGAGGGGGTGGCGCCGCGCGCGGTCCGGAAGACGATCGCGCCGTCCACGACGGTGTAGTTGACCGGTACGATCACCGGCCCCGACGGCGTGGGCACCGCGAGCCGCCCCACACCGTGCATGGCCAGCAGCGTCCGGCACTCGCTGGGGCGCAGTTTGCTGAACTCCGGTGCGTGCCCGGCCTGTCCGGTGCCGGGCGGCAGGTCGACGCCGCCGCCGGTGAGTTCGGTGACGGTGGTCTCCAGCGCCTTGGCCAGGTTCATCAGGGCACCGGTGCCCGGCGCGGCGCCGGGGTGCTCCTCCAGGTACCTGAGATAGCTGGCCGCCATCCCGGCGCGGGTCGCCGCCTGCCGCCGGGTCAGGCCGAGCTGCAGCCGCCGGGCGGCCAGCCGCCGGCCGAGGTCGCCCAGCGCCGTACGGGTGTCCATCTCCGCGGGCGTGTCCGTCACCGCTTCCGCGGAGGGGTCCGCCGTCCTCGCTCCTGTCCTGTCGGTCATGGTCGTTCGCCTCCTTCTCGCTGCTCGGTCAGGCCGCGGGGACGGCCAGTTCCGCGTGCTGCTCCCCGCCGAGAACCACCTTGAGCGCGCCGGTCTCGCCGGCCCGGGAGAAGATGTCGTACGCCTCCTCCATCTGCTGCAACGGGAAGGTGTGCGTGACCAGTTGGCCGGTCGGCAGCCGGCCCGCGGCGGCCATCCGCAGCAGGGTCGGGGTGGAGTAGGTGTCCACCAGACCGGTGGTGATGGTCACGTTCCTGATCCACAGGTCCTCGAGGTGCAGGGTCGCGGGCCGGCCGTGCACGCCGATGTTGGCGACGTGCCCGCCGGGGCGGACCATGCTGGTGCACAGCTCGAAGCTCTCGGGGACGCCGACCGCCTCGATGACCACGTCCGCGCCCAGCCCGTCGGTCAGGTCGGCCACCAGTTGCCGGGGTGCCTCGTGTACGTCGGCCACCGCGTCGGCGCCGAGCCGCCTGGCCGCCTCGAGCCGGGCCGGCGCCAGGTCGACGGCGATGATCCGCTCGGGCGAGAACAGGTGTGCCGTGATGATCGCCGCGAGTCCGATGGGCCCGGCGCCGACGACGGCGACGGTGTCACCGGGACGGACCCGCCCGTTGAGGACGCCGACCTCGTAGGAGGTCGGGAAGATGTCCGCCAGCAGTACCGCGTCCTCACTGCGGACCGCGCCGGGCAGCGGGTGCACGGACAGGTCGGCGTAGGGCACGCGGACGTACTCGGCCTGAGTGCCGTCGATCAGGTGGCCGAGGATCCAGCCTCCGCCGCCGCGGCACTGGCCGTAGGCGCCGTCCCTGCAGAAGCGGCACCGGCCGCAGGAGCTGATGCAGGAGAGCAGCACCCGGTCGCCGGGCCGCACGGTGTCCACGTCGCTGCCGACCTCGACGACCTCGCCGACCGCCTCGTGGCCGAGCACCGTGCCGGGGCGTACCTCGGGCACGTCGCCCTTGAGTATGTGCAGGTCCGTCCCGCAGATGGTGACGGCACCGACCCGCACGATCGCGTCGGTCGGCTCCTTGATCGCCGGGTCCGGGACGTCCTGCCAGGAGGCCTGCCCGGGACCGTGGAAGACATAGCCCTTCATGACGCTCCTCACCTCTTCGGTCTGCCGCGGGACCAGGGCGTCCGGGAGGCGCGCGGGCGCCGGCCGGACTCCGGCACACTGCCGGAAGTGCCGCACATGTCCAGCTTGTGCGGTACTCGGGGCCCGCGCATGGGGCCGACCGGCCCTCGCCACCGGCCGGAGGGCGCCCGTCCCGGCCCCTCGCCCCCGCCGGGCCCGATTTCAGCCCCCGGCGGGCGCCGTCCACACGCCGCGCGATGCCGGTACCGCACCCCCCGGCCCCCTGGGCCCCGGGATGGGGCCGACCGGCCCTTCCGCGGACACCCCCGCAGGCGTTTGTCTCGTCCTATGTCCGAGAACCACACGATGCCCAGCCCGGCCTCCGCGCTCCGCGAGGCCGACGGCGTGACCGTCGTGGCCGTGAACGGGGAGATCGACCTGCTGTCCGTGGACGCGCTGGTGGAACGGCTCGACACGCTCACCGCGGGCCCGCGCCCCGATCTGGTGCTCGACCTGCGGCCGGCCACCTTCATCGACTGCGCCGGGCTGGGCGTCCTGTGCCGGACCCGGAACCGGACGCTGGCCCGCCGGGGCCGGCTGCGCCTGGTCGCCGACGACAGCACGGGCTTCCTGCGCATGCTGCGCCTCACGGGTCTCGGGGGCGTCTTCGAGGTGCACCCGCGACTGCCCTAGAACCCGGCCCGCCAACGGATCCGCCGCCGAAGCCAACTCCCCCTTGGAGTCCCCATGTACGGCACCCCGCACATCGTCAGCGACGTCATGACGCACACGGTCGCCGCCGTCGGCCGCCGGGCGCCGTTCAAGGAGATCGTGGAGATGTTGCAGGACTGGCGGGTCAGCGCCCTGCCGGTGATCGAGGGCGAGGGCCGGGTCGTGGGTGTGGTCTCCGAGGCCGACCTGCTGCCCACGGAGGAACTGCGGGACGACCCCGCCGAGGAGTACACCCGGCTGCGCCGCCCCGCCGACCTGGCCAAGGCCGGCGCGCTGAGCGCCGGGGACCTGATGTCCTCGCCCGCCGTGACCGTACGGGCGGACGCCACCCTCGCGGAGGCCGCCCGGGTGATGGCACGGGCCGCGGTGAAGCGGCTGCCGGTGGTCGACGAACTCGGGCTGCTGCAGGGCGTGGTGAGCCGCGCCGACCTGCTCAAGGTCTTCCTGCGCGGGGACGAGGACATCGCCGAGCAGGTCCGGCGCGAGATCGTGTCCTACCTCTTCCCGCCGCCGGCCTCGTCCCTGCACGTCGTGGTCGAGGACGGGGTGGTGACGCTCGTCGGCAGGGTGCGGGACACCGCCCTGGTCCCCGTGGCCGCCCGGCTCATCAGGGCCGTCGAGGGAGTGGTCGACGTGCGGTTCGATCTGCCGCCGGACGGCCGTGGCGCGGCGGCCGGGCAGGGCGTCGCCACCGAGTGACCGCCCCGGCCGGCACTACTTCGGCTCGGGGCGCACCAGCACGACCGGGCAGGTCGCGTGCTGTGTCACGTGCTGGCCGACGGAGCCGAGCAGGGCCCGGGCGAAGCCGCCCCGGCCCCGGCTGCCGACGACCAGCGCCTCGGCTCCCTCGGCGGCCCGCAGCAGCACATCGGCGGGGTTGCCGTGCACCACATGGGTCCGCACCGAACCGGCCGCGTCCGCGCCGAGTACGTCGGTGAGTTCCTGCCGCATCCGGTCCCGGGCCTCGTCCCGGTCGACGTCCATGTCCACAGCGGGCCCCGACCAGCCGTACAGACCCGGCAGCTCCCACGCGGTGACGGCGTCCACGGTGGCGCCGACGAGGCCCGCGTAGCGCACGGCCCAGCGCAGCGCCGCGTAGGAGGACGGCGAACCGTCGACACCGACCACGACCTTCGGCCCGGAGACATTGCTGTCCACGTGTCCCACCTCTCTCGCGGAACGTGCGCCCGCCTGGACGGTCCCTCCCCTCCACGGTGCGCGAGACAGCGCCGCACCGCCAGAAGAGCGCGCCCTACCGGATGGCGGTCGGCGGCAGTTGCGCGGGGCTGACCAGTTCGCCCAGGACCTCGGCCATGAAGTGCACCAGCCAGCGCTGCGAGGGGCTGCGGGACGCCTCGTGCCGGGCGTAGAGCGCGATCTCGATGGGCTCGGTGTCGAACGGCAGACGGACCAGCCGCAGGCGGTGCGAGGCGGTGAAGACCTCGCCGACGTACTCGGGGACGATGGCGATCAGATCGGTCCGCTCCAGCAGGTACGGCAGCACCGAGAAGCGGGTCGCGTCGACGGCCACGCGATCCAGCAGCCCATGGGTGGCCAGCAGCGACCGCGGGACGACGTGCCCGCTGGGCCCGTACACCGACGCGTGGTGCTCGGCGGCGAGTTCGGCCAGGGTGACACAGGCGCCGCGGATACGGGGGTGGTCGGCGGCGACCATGCCGACGTAGCGCTCGTGGAAGAGCGGGATGCGCACGGTGCGGTGGGACGTCAGCACCGGTGTGGCGACGAAGGCGTCGAGTTCGCCGCTGCGGAGCTGGCTCTCGGCGTCGTCCACGTCAAGGGAGCGGACGGCGAAGGACACCCGGGGCGCGTGCTCGCGCGCCGCCGCCACCAGGCGCGGCAGCAGGGTCACCTCACCGAGGTCGGAGAAGGAGACGGTGAAGCGGCCCCCCATGACCGCCGGGTCGAAGTCGTCGGACTGGCGGATGGCCCCGTCGATGTCGGCCAGGGCGCGCTGCAGCGGCTCGTACAGGCGGCGGGCACCGGCGGTCGGGGTGAGGCCCCGGCCGGTCCGGCGGAACAGGTCGTCGCCGAAGTGGCGACGGAGTTTGCCCAGGCTGTAGCTGACGGTGGGCTGGGTGACGTGCAGGGTCTCGGCGGTCGCCGTGACGCTGCCGGTCTCGTAGAGCAGCACGAAGACACGGGCGAGGTTGAGGTCGAAGCTGCTCATATCGACGGAGTCTATATCGGGGCCGGACAACATCTATTGGTGACCATGTCGCGGGCTCCTTAGCGTGTGCTGCGTCACTTCCGAAGGGAAAAGCACCCGTGCCGTCCGTGCGTCATGTCTCCCACGAGTTCCTGCGGCGCCAGGGGCTCACCACCGTCTTCGGCAACCCCGGCTCCAACGAGCTGCCCTTCCTCGCCGATCTGCCGGACGGGTTCCGCTACGTCCTCGGTCTGCACGAGGGGGCCGTGGTGGGCATGGCCGACGGCTACGCCCAGGCGACCGGCCGTCCCGTCCTGGTCAACCTGCACGCCGCGTCCGGCTCCGGCAACGCCATGGGCGCGCTGACGAACGCGGTGGCCTCGCGCACGCCCCTGGTGGTGGTGGCCGGTCAGCAGGTGCGGCCGGCCATCGGGCCGGAGGCCAACCTCGCCAACGTCGACGCCCCCGCGCTGATGCGGCCGCTGGTCGGCTGGGCCGCCGAACCGGCGTGCGCGCAGGACGTGCCGCGCGCGCTCGCCCAGGCGGTCTTCGAGGCCCGGTTGCAGCGCCGCCCCACCTACCTCTCCGTGCCGTACGACGACTGGGCGGCCGACGCGGGCGAGAACTCCCTGGCCGTGCTGGACCGGCGGGTGGAGCTCGCGGGTGCGCCCGGCGCGGAGCAGGGACGCCGGCTGGCCGAGCAGGTCGCCGCGGCGCGGCGGCCCGCGCTGGTGCTGGGCGGGGACATCGACTCCGCCGGACTGTTCCACGACGCGGTGCGCCTCGCCGAGCGGCTGGGCGGTCCGGTGTGGGCGGCGCCGTCGCAGTTCCGGCTGCCCTTCCCCAACCGCCATCCGCTGTTCCGCGGTGTGCTGCCGGCCGGGATCGAGCCGGTCTCCCGGGCGTTCGAGGGCCACGATCTGGTGCTGGTGCTCGGCGCCCCGGTGTTCCGGTACCACGAGTACCTTCCCGGGCGGTACCTGCCGGAGGGCACCCGGCTGGTCCAGGTGACCGAGGACGCCCCGGCCGCGGCGCGGGCCCCCATGGGCGAGGCGCTGGTGGCCGACCCGGCGGCGGTGATCGAGCTGCTGCTGAAGGAGCTGGACGCGCCCGCGGCGCCCACCGGTGAGTTCCGGCCGGCGCCCGAGCCGGCGTCCGCCGAGGCACCGCGTCTGCACCCCGAGCAGGTCTTCGCCGCCCTGCGGGACGAGCAGCCCCGCGACACCGCCTACGTCGTGGAGTCGACCTCGACGAACGCCGCGTGGTGGCGCCAGATGGACCTGCGCGAGCCGGGCTCGTACTACTTCCCGGCGGCCGGCGGCCTCGGTTTCGGGCTGCCCGGCGCGGTCGGGGTCGCCATGGGCCAGCCGGGCCGGCCGGTCGTCGGCGTGATCGGGGACGGCTCGGCCAACTACGGCATCACCGCCCTGTGGACCGCCGCGCGGCACCGGGTCCCGCTCACCGTGGTGCTGCTGCGCAACGGGGCGTACGGGGCGCTGCGCTGGTTCAGCGGTCTGCTCGGCGTGCCGGACGCGCCGGGCCTGGACATCCCGGGTCTGGACTTCACCCGTATCGCGGAGGGCTACGGGGTGCCCGCCCGGCACGTCGGCGGCGTCGACGAGCTGCGGGCCGTGCTGGCCGAACGCCCGGACGGACCCCGGCTGGTCCAGGTCGACACGGCGCTCACCACGCCGTCCTGACCACCCTCCCGGCACCCATCCCCTCTCAGACAACTCGCCCCCCGACGGGGGCGGAAGGGAAACCGATGACACTCCTGGACAGCGCCGTCTGGGGCAAGAAGCTCTTCGGCGACGGCTGGCGGGACGCCTCCCTCGACCAGCCCGTGACCGAGCCCGCGACCGGTGACCGGCTCGGCACCGTGGGCCTGGCCGCGGCCGGGGACGTCGGCCGTGCGGCGGCCCGCGCCGCCGAGGCCCAGCGCACCTGGGCGGCCACCCCGGCCGCCGAACGGGCGGCCGTGCTGCGCCGCGCGGGCGAGCTGTTCACCGAGCACGCCGCCGAGATCGAGGACTGGCTGGTGCGGGAGGCCGGCTCGGTGCGGTCCAAGGCGGCCTTCGAGGTGGGGCTCGCCCTGGGCGAGTGCTTCGAGTGCGCGGCGCTGCCGACGCATCCGCAGGGCGAGGTGCTGGCCTCGGAGGAGGCCCGCTGGTCCTTCGCCCGGCGCCGCCCGGCCGGTGTGGTCAGCGTGATCGCGCCGTTCAACTTCCCGCTCATCCTCGGCCTGCGCTCGGTGGCGCCCGCGCTGGCGCTGGGCAACGCGGTCCTGCTGAAGCCGGACCCGCGCACCGCGGTCAGCGGTGGCGTCGTCATCGCCCGCGTCTTCGAGGAGGCCGGGCTGCCCTCCGGGCTGCTGCACCTGCTCCCGGGCGACGGCTCGGTCGGCGAGGCGGTCGTCGAGGCGCCCGAGGTGCGGGTCGTCTCCTTCACCGGCTCCACCCCGGTCGGCCGCGCGATCGGCGAGCGGGCGGGCCGGCTGCTCAAGCGGGCCCACCTCGAACTCGGCGGGAACAACGCCCTGGTGGTGCTGCCCGGCGCCGACGTGCGCAAGGCGGCCTCCGCCGGCGCGTTCGGCTCGTATCTGCACCAGGGGCAGATCTGCATGACGACCGGCCGTCACATCGTGCACGAGTCGCTGCTGGAGGAGTACTCGGCGGTGCTCGCCGCGAAGGCGGAGGCACTGCCCGTGGGCGACCCGGCCCGGGAGGACGTGGCGCTGGGCCCGATCATCGACCGGCGGCAGCTCGAGCGGGTGCACGGCATCGTCACCGACAGCGTCGCGGCGGGTGCCAAGCTGCTCGCGGGCGGCGAGATCGCGGGCGCCGGGTACCGCGCCACCGTGCTGACCGGCCTCACGCCCGACATGCCGGCCTGGCGCGAGGAGATCTTCGGTCCCGTGGCGCCCGTCATCGGCTTCTCCACGCCGGAGGAGGCCGCTCGGATCGTCAACGACTGCGAGTACGGGTTGTCCGTCGGCATCCTCGGCGACGTCGGCACGGCGATGAAACTCGCCGACCGGATCGACTCCGGAAAGATCCACATCAACGAGCAGACCGTCGCCGACGAGCCCCACGCCCCGTTCGGCGGGGTCAAGGCCTCCGGCACCGGGTCCCGGTTCGGCGGAGCCGCCGCCAACATCGAGGCCTTCACCGAGACCCAGTGGGTCACGGTACGGCCGGACATCGCCGACTACCCGTTCTGATCCCCGTGTTCCCGTTCCGCCGGAGCTCCGCGCGACCGCTCCGGCTTCCGCTCACCCACATCCGTCTCCCGTAGCCGCTCTGGGGGGAATGTCTCCATGGCATCCGTCGTCTCTTCCGACGCGTCCGACGCGTCCAACACCTCCGCGGGCACCGGCGCCGCCGGCCGCAACGTCTGGACGGTGGTCCTGTGCTGGATCACCGTCATGCTCGAGGGATACGACCTCGTCGTCCTCGGCGCCATCATCCCGACCCTGATCAAGACCAAGCACCTCGGCATCACCGCCGGGGACGCCACCACCATCGCCACGCTCTCGCTGGTCGGTGTGGCCATCGGCGCGGTCCTGGTCGGTCCGCTCGCCGACCGGCTCGGGCGGCGCCTGCTGCTCATCGGTTCGGTGGTGCTGTTCTCCGTCTTCACCCTGCTGGTGCCGCTCGCCTCCTCCGTGGCGATGTTCGCCGTGCTGCGGCTGATCGCCGGTGTCGGCCTCGGCGCCTGCATGCCGGTGTCGCTGACGATGATGGCCGAGCACATGCCCGCCCGGCGCCGGGCCCGCGCCAGCACGCTGACGATGACCGGCTACCACACCGGTGCCGTGATCACCTCGCTGCTGGCCCTGCAGGTGACCGACAACTGGGAGATGCTCTTCTACGTCCTCGGCGCGGCCGGGCTCGTCGTCGCGGGCGTCCAGTGGTTCCGGCTGCCGGAGTCGGAGGCGTTCGTGCGCGCCCGGAAGGCGACCGGGGCCCAGCGCGTGCCGTTCACCGAACTGCTCAAGCCGGCCTACCTGCGCGCGGGCATCGGCATCTGGGTCGCCTCCTTCATGGGCCTGCTGCTGGTCTACGGCCTCAACACCTGGCTGCCCAAGCTGATGAACGAGGCCGGCTACCCCGTCCCCACGGCCGTCACCCAGCTCCTGATCCTCAACGCGGGCGGTGTGGCCGGGCTGGTGCTGGGCGGCTTCGTCGCCGACCGGCGGGGCATCAAGCCGGTCACGCTCGGCTGGTTCGCGGTCTCGGTGGTGATGCTGGCCTGCCTCAGCATCCGGATGGACAGCGACCTGCTGCTCGACACGGTGGTCTTCCTGACGGGTGTGTTCGTCTTCTCGGCGCAGGTGCTCGTCTACGCCTACGTGACCAACTTCTACCCGGCCGCCGTGCGCGGCACCGCGCTCGGCTCGGCCTCCGGCATCGGCCGCATCGGGTCGATCGTCGGCCCGTCGATCACCGGCGCGCTGGTCGCCTCCGGGGTCGGTCACCCGTGGGGCTTCTACTTCTTCGCCGTCGTGGCCGTCCTCGGCTTCGTGGCCGTGCTCACGCTGCCGGGCCGGGCCCTCGCGGCCGAGCAGGCCGGGATGGAGGCCGTGCAACCCGCCGTCTGACGCGCCCCGGGGCACAGGCACCCGCACGGCACGACCGCGGCACGGACCGGACACGGCCCGTGCCGCGGTCGCGCCCCGCTCGTGTCCCGGTCGTGTTCCGGACGCCGCTGGAAGAGCGGGACACGTCCGGCTGGTGCAGCCTTAGTGTGCAGGCCACCAGTGGAACAGGGAGCGGAGGATGCCGGCGGAGGTCGATCACGCGGCGCTGTTCGCCGCCACCCCGAGCCCGTACCTCGTCCTGGGCCCGGACCTGGTGATCGTGGATGTCAACCGGGCGTATCTGGAGGCGACCGGGCGGACCCGCGACGACCTGATCGGGCAGCACGTCTTCCAGGCGTTCCCGGACAACCCGAACGACCCGGAGGCCGACGGGACACGGAATCTCAACGCCTCCCTGCACCGGGTCCTGTCCACCCGCGAGCCGGACACGATGGCGCTGCAGAAGTACGACATCCCCGTCGTGCGCCGGCCCGGGGAGTTCGAGGAGCGCTGGTGGTCCCCGGTGAACACCCCGGTCACGGGGCCGGACGGGCAGGTGGCGTGGATCATCCACCGGGTCGAGGACGTGACCGCGTTCGTCAAGGCCCACCAGGCCGGCAACCCCGCCGGGGTCCGGGTCGGCAAACGCCTGGAGGCCGCCCAGACGCTGGAGGCGGAGCTGTACTCCCGGGCACGGGAGCTGCAGCGGCTGAACGAGGAGCTGCGGCAGGCCAACACCAGGGAGCGGGAGGTCGCGGTCACGCTGCAGGAGGCCATGCTGCACGCCCCCGATCTGGCCCACCATCCGCACGACGTGGCGGTGCGCTACCTGCCCGCGATCGGCTCGCTGAACGTGTGCGGCGACTGGTACGACGTGGTCGACATCCCGCCGGACCAGCTCGCCCTGGCGGTCGGCGACGTCATCGGGCACGGCCTGGAGGCCGCCGCCGTGATGGGCATGCTGCGCAGCGCGCTGTCGGCGGCCATCCGGGCCCTGGAGCGGCCCGCACAGGCCCTTGAGGTGCTGGGGCTGTACGCCCGCTCGATCGAGGGAGCCCTGGGCACGACGGCCGTCAAGACGATCGTCGACCGGCGCAGCCATCTGATCACCTACAGCTGCGCCGGCCACCCGCCGCCGGTGCTGGCTCACCCGGACGGCCGTACGGAGCTGCTGGACCGGGCCACCGACCCGCCCCTGGGCGCGCGGCCGGTGCACGTGCCGCGCCCCCAGGCCAGCATCCAGTACACGCCCGGCGACACCCTGGTGCTGTACACCGACGGGCTCATCGAGCGCCGCAAGGAGGACATCGACGCCGGCCTCGACCGGCTGAGGCGCGCGATAACGCAGTGCGGCAGCCTGGGCGCCGAACGGCTCGCCGACACACTGCTGACCAAACTCGGTGTGGCCAGCGGCGGCCGCGACGACATCGCCCTGGTCGTGGTCCGGCTGTGAAAGGGCCCGGAACGGGCGGACCACGGCTTGTGCGGCTCTCCCGACGTGTGGCAGCATCCGTCGGGTTGATCCACGCCAACTTCTGCACGGCGAAGGACTGAAGCCATTGATCGCGGCGTCCCACAGCGGCCGCCGTCGGCACTGACCCCGCCCGCCGCCACGGCGGCGACCGGTGCCCTCGCGTCTCCTCACGGCGGCCCCACGCATGTCCCGTGTTCCCGGCCACGGCCGGTCCCGCAGCCCTGACGGCTGCCCTTCACCCGGTTCGACAGCAGGGGGCCGTACTCCTCGGCGCGGGCGGGCGAGGCCGCTTTCTTAGCGGCGTGTTAGATCTGCGTGCCGGTCCTTGTCCGGGGGCGGCGGCCGCCCGCATGCTCGGGCGCACTCAGGTCCCGGGGGCGGCCGCCCCGTTCCCCGTTTCCCACCGGAATTCCCCACCTGGAGCCGCCATGTCATCCTCCGCCGCCGTGCCCGGAACACCGCCGGGCCACTCCCCCGGCAGCCGCCGCCTCGCCCTCGTCGGCGGGTCCCTGGGCAACCTCGTGGAGTGGTACGACTGGTTCGTCTACGCGAGCTTCGCGATCTACTTCGCCGACTCGTTCTTCCCCGGCGACAATCCGACCACCAAGCTGCTGAACACGGCCGGTATCTTCGCCGTCGGCTTCCTGATGCGGCCGGTCGGCGGCTGGATCCTCGGGCGGGCGGCGGACCGGCGCGGCCGCAAGAGCGCGCTCACCCTCACCGTCACCCTGATGTCGGTGGCCGCCCTGCTCATCGCCGTCGCCCCCACCTACGGCCGGGCGGGATACCTCGGCGCCCTGGTGCTGCTGCTGGCCCGCCTGCTGCAGGGCCTGAGCATCGGAGGCGAGTACGCCGCCAGCGCCACGTACCTGACCGAGGCGTCGGCCCGGAACCGGCGCGGTCTCGGTTCCTCGTTCCAGTACGTGTCGATGACCTGCGGTCAGCTCCTCGGTCTCGCCGTACTGATCACACTGCAGCACACGCTGACCACCGGTCAGCTGGAGAGCTGGGGCTGGCGCATCCCGTTCGTGCTCGGTGCGCTGTTCTCCGTGGTCGTGTACTGGCTGCGGCGGCGGCTGACGGAGACGGCGGCCTTCACCGAGGAGTCCGGCGCGGACGGGGGCACGGACAGCGCGCGCGGCACGCTCGCCGTGCTGTGGCAGCACCGCCGCGAGGCCGGCCTCGTCATGGCGCTCACCCTGGGCGGCACGGTGGCGTACTACACGTACACCACCTATCTCACCAAGTACCTGATCGGCAGCGCCGGCATGGCCAAGTCCACGGCCACGCTGGTGAGTTTCACCGCGCTCGCCGTCTTCGCGCTGCTCCAGCCGCTCGCCGGCGCGCTGTCCGACCGGATCGGGCGCCGCCCGCTGCTGATCACCTTCGCGGTGGGCTGCACGGTGGGCACGTACCCCATCATGACCGCGCTCGGCTCGGCGTCCTCGTACTGGCCGGCGCTGGGCCTCTCCCTGCTCGCCCTGGTGATCGTCACCGGCTACACCTCGATCAACGCGGCCGTGAAGGCGGAGCTGTTCCCCACCCGGGTCCGCGCCCTCGGCGTGGCGCTGCCCTACGCGATCGCCAACGCGCTGTTCGGCGGCACGGCCGAGTACGTGGCCCTGTGGTTCAAGGACGGCGGTCACGAGAAGCTCTTCTTCTGGTACGTGTCGGGCTGTGCGCTCGTCTCGCTGGTCACCTACGTCCTGATGCCGGACACCCGCGACGCCGCGCTCAGCCGCGCCGAGGCGGCGACGGACACGGACGCCGTCCCCGACCGCGCCCGGGCCGTGCGCTGACCGGGGGGCGGTGACCGGGTGGTGGCCCGGGCCGGGTGTCCTGCGTAAGCTGCCGCCCAGGTCACCACGGCACGAGGAACTCGCATGCACGCGCTGCTCGTCGAGGACGACGACCGGATGGCCCAGGCGCTGACCACGGCCCTCACCCAGCGCGGGCACACCGTGCGCCGGGCGGCCCGGGCCCTGGACGCCCTTCGGCACGTCCACGAGGCGCAGTTCGTGCTGCTCGACCTCGGACTGCCCGACCTGGACGGGCTGGACCTGTTGCGCCGGCTGCGGACGGTGTGCGACGCGCCGCTGATCGTGGTGACGGCCCGTTGCGAGGAACGCGACATCGTGCAAGGGCTGCGGGCCGGCGCCGACGACTACGTGGTCAAGCCGTTCCGGATGAACGAGCTGATGGCCCGGATCGACACCGTACGCCGCCGCACCGGGGCGGCCCCGTCCCGCGCCGGCACCGGGGGGCGTCCCGTGCGCGCCGGGGACGTGGAGGTCGACGTCGCGGGCCGTACGGTCACTGTCGCGGGCACCGAAGTGCGGCTCACCCGGCGGGAGTTCGACGTGCTCGCCGTCCTCGCGGCGCGGCCCGACGAGGCGCACTCCCGGGAGGAGATCCTGGACCGGGTCTGGGGCGATGCCTTCCTCGCCGCCTCCCGGTCGCTGGACGTGCACGTGGCGGGCATCCGCGCGAAGACGGGCCGTGCCGAACTGGTGCGCACGGTACGGGGCTTCGGGTACCGGCTGGGCGCCCCGGGCGGGCCAGCGGCGGGACCGGGGAGCCGATGAGGCGCAGGCTGCTCGCCGTCCTGATGGTGCTCATGGGGGCCGCGACGCTGCTGCTGTCCGGGCCGCTGGCCGGCTCGTACGCGAGCGGGCGCACGGAGCACCTGCTGCTGCAACGACGCTCCGACGCGGTGCGGTTCGCCGACCTCGCCGACCGGGCGCGGACCGCGGCCGACCGCGCCGAACTGGCCGGCGAGATCCGCCGGTACGCCGGGCTCTACAGCGCCTCGGTGACCGTGGTGGACTCCGCGGGGCGGACCCTGGCGCGGGCGGGCACCGTCGTCTCCGGGTCCGCGGCGGACGAGGTCCTGGACCGGGCGCTGACCGGCCGGTCCACCGAGCGGCTGCCCACCGTCCGGCCCTGGGGCCCGGACCGGGTGGTGCTCGCCGAGCCGGTGGGGCGGGACGAGCGGGTCAGCGGAGCGGTCCTGCTGGCCGTGCCGACCACGGCTGCCCGCACGGACGTGACCGTGCGCTGGGCGCTCATCGCCTGCGGAGCGCTCGCCGCCTTCACGGCCGCCGCCCTGGTCGCGGCCGGCATCACCCGCTGGCTGATGCGCCCGGTGCGCGATCTGGACCGGGCGGTCGCCGCCCTCGCCTCGGGCAGCCTTCGGACGCGGGCCGTGTCCGACACCGGGCCACCCGAACTGCGCAGCCTACGACGGCACTTCAATGCCATGGCGGAGACGGTCGCCGAGTCCCTGGGGCGCCAGCGCGCCTTCGTCGCGGACGCCTCGCACCAGCTGCGCAATCCGCTGGCGACCCTGGTCCTGCAGTTGGAGAACGTCGAGCCGCACCTGCCGCCCGGTCCCGGCCGGCAGGAACACGCCCGCGCCCTGGACGAGGCGGAGCGCCTGGAGGAGCTCCTCGACGGGCTGCTCGCGCTGGCGCGTGTGGAGTCCGGCACGGTGCGGCGCACGGAGCAGGACGTGGCGCGCGCGGTGCGCGAGCGGGTGGCCGCGTGGCGGCCGGTTTTCGAGGCCTCCGGGCTGACGGTGACCGCCAGTTGCCCGCCGGAGGGGCTGCGGGCGCGGGCGGTGGCGGACGCGGTGGGCCGGATCCTGGACGCCGCACTGGACAACGCCGTGAAGTTCGTCCCGTCCGGCGGGACCGTCGAGGTGGCGGCCACCGTGGTGGACGGCGACGCCGTGGTGCTTGTCCGCGACGACGGGCCGGGCGTGCCGGACGACCGGCTGCCGCTGCTCACCCGGCGTTTCGCCCGGGCGCCCGAGCACCAGAACCTTCCCGGCAGCGGCCTCGGACTGGCCATCGCCGACGAGATCGCCCGGCTCAGCGGGGGCCGGCTCGGCACGGCCCGCAACCAACCGCGCGGCCTGGTCGTGGAGTTGCGGCTGCCGGCCGTCCGACACCCGGTGGCGCGCTCCGCCGGGGGCGCGGGTCAGCCGTACACCGACCGGTAGTAGGCCACCGCCCCCGGATGCAGGGGTACGTCGCCCGTGGCGACGGCGAACCGGGGTTCGAGCCGGGCGCCCGCGGTCACCTCCCTCAGCAGCACCCGCCACCGGTCGAACACCACACGGAGCACGTCCTCGACGGCCTGCCCGGGCACGCCGGGGCGGGCCAGCAGGTAGTTGCCCACACCGATGGTGGTGACCGGTGCGGTGAGCCCGTACACGCCGGCCGGGAGGGTGACGGTCGTGTAGACGGGGCCGTAGGTGTCGCGCAGGGTCCCCGCGGCGGACTCCAGCGGCAGGAAGCGCAGCGGCAGTTCGCGGGCCAGGACGGACAGCGCGGGGGTGGGGACGCCGCCGGCCCAGACCAGGGCGTCGACCGTGCCGGTGCGCAGCGCCTTCAGCGAGGCGGCGAGCCCGAACCGCCGTTGCTGCACCGACCGTTCACCGGTCAGCCCGGAGACCCGCAGCAGCCGGCCGGCCAGCACCTGCCCGCCGGAACCCGCCGCGCCGGTGGCCACGGTCAGCCCCGCCAGATCGCGCACCGACCGCACGGGGCCGCGCGCCGGCACGACGAGGTGGGCATAGTTCACGTAGACGCGGGCGAGGGCGGTCACCCCGGTCGGGCGGGTGAACGGCGCGCGGCCCCGGACGGCGTCCTCGGCGGCGTCGGCCATGGCGAGGCCGAGGTCCGCCGAACCCGCGGCGAGCATGCGCAGGTTGTCCACGCTCGCCGAGGTGCCGAGCGCGATGATGCGGGACCGGGCGCCGCCGCGTTCGGCCTCGGCCGCCAGCGCCCGGCCGAAGGCGTGGTACGGCCCGCCCGGCGCTCCCGTGGCGAGTCTGAGCCGCCACCGGGGCCCGCTGTCCCCGGAACAGCCCGCGACCGTCGCGGCCGGACCGAGGCTCGCGGCCCGCAGCAGGCCGCGGCGGCTCATCGGTCGACCGGTCACGCCCGCAGCGTAGCGGCTCCCCGGCGGCGCGTATGCCGGGCCTTCCGCGATGTGCCGGGCGGCGGCCGTGGGACTATCGTTGCGCCCTCCAACACGGCTCGGAGAAAGGATGTCGGTGTGGCGATGAAGGCCTTGCGTGCGGCGTTGGAAGCGATCTACGTACGGCGCCTGAACCGCAAGCTGGAGGGCCTGCCCCGGCCGCGGCATGTGGCGATCATGCTGGACGGCAACCGGCGCTGGGCCCGGGGCGCGGGACACAGCGACGTCCGGGAGGGCTACCGCGTCGGCGGTGCCAAGGTCACCGACTTCCTGCACTGGTGCACCGACGCCGGGATCAAGCACGTCACGCTGTGGATGCTGTCCGACGACAACCTGCACCGACCGGCCGACGAACTCGGCCCGCTGCTCGCCATAATCGAGGAGACCGTCCAGCGGATCTGCGCTCCCGGGGAGCCCGGGGAGATCGAGATCATCGGCGCGCTGGACCTGCTGCCCGGGAACACCGCCCGCGTCCTGAAGGAGGCCGCGGCGGGCACCGCCGGCCGGGGCGGCCTCAAGGTCGACGTCGCCGTGGGCTACGGCGGCCGCCGGGAGATCGTCGACGCCGTCCGGGCTGCCTTCGACAAGCACATCGGCGCCGGCGGCGATCCCCGCGACCTGGCCGCGGAGTTCGACCTGGAGCACATCAGCGACAACCTGTACTCGCCGGCCGGTGACGACACCGACTTCATCATCCGCACCTCGGGCGAACAGCGGCTGTCCGGCTTCCTGCTGTGGCAGTCCGCCTACGCGGAGGTGCACTTCGTCGACGTCCTGTGGCCCGCCTTCCGTCAGATCGACCTGCTGCGCGCCCTGCGTTCGTACGCCGCCCGGGACCGCCGCTACGGCCGCTGACCGGACCCCGTGCGCCGGGCCGGTGTTGGCCGGACCGGCGCAGGTCACTTAGCGTGCGGCGCATGACGATGCGACATGCGATCCTCAGCGGTTCCGCCTTCGAGGAGCAGATCGGGTACGCCCGCGCCGTGGTGGACGGCGACCGGGTGCATGTGTCCGGCACGACCGGGTTCGACTACGCCACGATGACCATCTCCGACGACGTCGTGGAACAGGCCGAGCAGTGCCTGCGCAACATAGGGGCCGCGCTGGCCGAGGCCGGCTGCGGCTTCCCCGATGTGGTACGGGTGCGCTATCTCCTGCCCGAACGCGCCGACTTCGAGCCCTGCTGGCCGGTGCTGCGCCGCCACTTCGGCGAGGTCCGCCCCGCCGCGACGATGCTCGTGTGCGGTCTCGCCGACCCCCGTATGAAGATCGAGATCGAGGTGGACGCGCGCCGCCCGTCGGCTGCCTGACGCGGTCATGGACCCGAGCGGGCGGGCCGGGCCGGGGACAGCCAGGGCGGCGGACGGCAGTTCCTGTCCCGGCCCTCGCTTGGTTGTCCCGGAAGCACCCCGGAATTGTCCTTGATCGGTAACAGCGGGATCCTCCGGCCGTTCCCGCCCGTCCTGCCATGTGCACGGGGACACCGACACGGCAGGAACGGGGCGGGACATGGCACGGCACGGCGGGCGGGGATGGTACGGCCGGGTGGTCGCGGCGGCGGTCGGCGTGACGGCGGTGGCCGCCGCGACCTCGGTGTGGACCGCGCAGGCGGGCCCCGCGGGCGGGGACCGGGCCGCGGCGAGGCCGGCCGCCCCGAAGGCGGCACCGGTGTCCGCCGGCATCGTCCACGCCTCCGACGGCGGCGACCACGCGGTCAACATCACCATCGACGACGGCCCGGACCCGAACTGGACCCCGCAGGTGCTCCAGGTGCTGCGGGACAACGGTGTGAAGGCGACCTTCTGCATGGTCGGGCCCCAGGCCGAGGCCCACCCGGACCTGGTCAAGCAGGTGGTGGCGGCGGGGCACCGGCTCTGCGACCACTCGGTCTCGCACGACACCACCATGGACAAGAAGCCGCAGTCCTACCAGTCGGAGCAGATCGTCACCGCCGAACGCCAGATCACCAAGGCGTCCGGTGGTGTGCGCCCCCTGTACTACCGTGCCCCCGGCGGTGCCTTCACCCCGTACAGCCGGCATCTCGCGGCGTCCCACGGCATGCGGCCGCTCGGCTGGAACGTCGACTCCAAGGACTTCGAGCGGCCCGGCACCGAGGCCATCGTCGCCACCGTCCAGCGGGAGCTGCCCAACGGCCCCACCCTGCTCTTCCACGACGCCGGCGGTGACCGTTCGCAGACGGTGGCCGCCCTGCGGACCGTGCTGCCCTGGCTGAAGCAGCAGGGCTACTCCTTCGGTTTCCCGGTGCGTTGAACGCGACCGCGGGCGGGCGGGGCGACGGATCGGGCCGGGCTCAGGAAGTGGGCGGCCTGACGCGCATGAGCGGTCGTGGTGTCAGCGGGGCGTCAGGGCGCGGTCAGCGGGGCCTGGCAACGTAGTGCGTGTGAACGGCACGGGAGACCGGGCCGGGAACAGGGAGAGGTGCCCGGAGTGGTTGATCGGGGACCAAGAGCACGTCTCGAGGTCGGGCCCCGCCAGGGGTCCACGCAGGTTCGAATCCTGCCCTCTCCGCCGCTCGCCGATATGGAAAACCGCTGGCCACACGGCATGACCCATGCTGGGATGGCCGGATGCGAGATGTTGCGTCACTGACCGTGGACCGGGGCGCCTACCCGGACGCGGTGACCCCCTGGGAGCAGGAGAGCTGGCGGTCCGCGGCCCTCGGCTGGCTGGAAAACGGGCTCTCCGCCCACGGGTTGCGGGTCTCCGGCGGGCTGCGGGTACGGCTGCGGCCGTGGTCCGTGCTGGTGCGGGTGCCTGTCGCCGGCCGGGAGACCGCCGCGAGCCGGGAGACCGTCTGGTTCAAGGCGAATCCGCCGGCCAGTGGTTTCGAGGGCCCGCTCACGGCCGCGCTCGCCCGCTGGGTGCCGCGGCACGTCCTGGCTCCGCTCGCGATCGACGCCGACCGTGCCTGGTCGCTGCTGCCCGACGGGGGCGCGCTCTTCCGGGACGTGCTCGAGCGGGAGCCCGTCGAGCCGCAGGCCTGGGAGGGCCTGCTGCGCCAGTACGCGAGCATGCAGTGCGCGCTGGTCCCGCACGCGCGGGAACTCGAACGGCTCGGTGTGCCGAGCGCCCGTACCGTCGAACTCCCGGGCGTGTTCGACGAGTTGCTGGCCGGCAGCCCGGCACTGCGGCCGGGCGAACGCGCCCGGCTGGCGGAACTGAGGCCTCTGCTGACGGACTGGTGCGCCGAGCTCGCCGCACTGGGCGTACCCGACTCGCTCGACCATGTCGATCTGCACGACGGCCAGTTGTTCCACCCGGAGCCGGGCCGGTTCACCTTCTTCGACTGGGGCGACGCGGCCGTCTCCCACCCGTTCTGCAGCCTGCGGGTCCCGGCCCGCAAGGCCTGTGAACGGTACGGGCCGGGCGTACTGCCGCGGCTGCGCGACGCCTACCTCGAGCCGTGGACGGGAGCCGGCCGCACGGCGGCGGAGCTCCGGCGCGCCGTGCGACTGGCCTGGCGGCTGAGCGCCCTGGGGCGGGCCCGGGCCTGGGGCGGTCTGTTCCCGTCCGCGGCCGAGGCCTCTCCCCTGACCGCCGAGAGCGCCCGCTCGCTGCTGGAACTCGCCGAGGAGCCCCCGCTGTAGCCGGGGACGCCGGCCGGGGCACCCAGGTCAGGGCAGCGGGGTGCCGCCGGTCGCGTTGAGGATCTCGGCCGTGACGAAGCTCGCCTCGTCGGAGGCGAGATAGACGTAGGCCGGGGCGAGTTCGGCGGGCTGGGCCGGGCGGCCGAGCGGGGTCTGCTTGCCGAACTCGGCCGTGTCGGGCAGCGTCGCCGGGATCAGGGGCGTCCACACGGGGCCGGGCGCCACCGCGTTGACCCGGATACCGCGCTCGGCGACCATCTGGGCCAGCCCCTGGGTGAAGGTGACGATGGCGCCCTTGGTCATGGCGTAGTCGAGCAGGTGCGGACTGGGCTTGTACGCCTGCACCGACGTGGTGTTGATGACGCTGCCCCCGGCCGGGATGTGCGGCAGCGCGAACTTGGTGAGCCAGAACATGCCGTACAGGTTCGTGCGCATCACCCGGTCGAACTGCTCGGTGCTGATCGCCTCGATACCGTCCGGCTGGGACATCTGGTAGGCGGCGTTGTTCACCAGCACGTCGATGTGCCCGAACTCGTCGACCGCCCGCCCGATCAGCGCACGGCACTCGCCCTCCTCCCTGATGTCACAGGACACCGCGACCGCCTTGCGGCCCGCGTCCTCGACCAGCCGGGCGGTCTCGCGCGCGTCGGCCTCCTCGTCGGCGAGGTGGGTGAACAGCACATCGGCGCCCTCGCGGGCGAAGGCCAGTGCGACCGCCCGGCCGATCCCGGAGTCACCGCCTGTGATCACGGTCTTGAAGCCGCTCAGGCGGTCGGCGCCCCGGTAGGACTCCTCGCCGTGGTCGGGCGGCGGGTCCATCGGGCCGGTCCAGCCGGGGTGCGGCTGGTCCTGGGAGGGGAAGTCCGGTCGGGGGTGCCGGGTGGTCGGGTCGGGCTGCGGGCTCTGCTTGTCGCTCACGTCGGCCTCCGTCGTCTCGGGCGGGCGGGACAGCCGGCCGGGTTCCCCGATCGCCCCGGCCGAAAGCCCCCGGCCTGCGGAAACGGAAAACTTCGGGTCGCCCGGCCGGTACCCGGGACGCTGGGCGAGGGTCAGGCCTGGGCGGACCGGTGACCCGAGGCGCGCAGCAGCTCCCTGCGGGCGTTGTTGCAGATTCGCAGCAGGTGCTTGGACACCGCGCAGGGCACGGTGTCGGCATGGCACTGGCGGCAGGTCCGCATGTGCTGCTCGTACGTGAGGCGCGCGTTCTCGAAGGCTTCAGAGGACATGGACTTCTCCGGGCGGAGCACGCCCGGAGGCGTGCAAAGTTGACTGACTGGTATAGCCGGGAGAAGGTCATCACGTTACTTGCGGTAGTGGAAAATCGCGGTCGGCGTGCCGGAGCGGGACGCCGGCGTACGGCGTCCCGCGGCACGGATGCCCGCGCGGACCGGTTAGGGGTTGACGACCTTGCCGCCGAAGGTCACCACGAGGCTGCCGGCCGAAGCGAAGGACCAGCCGAGGGCGCCGGAGTAGGAGGCGCACCGGGAGCCGTTCGAGCCGGTCCAGAACTGGTTGGAGCTGTCGGCGTCGCCGACCGTCCCGAACCGTAGAGAGGCCGCCATGAGCCGTCAACAGTTCGGTGCTTGTTCTGTGTCCAGATACGTGGACCGGTTCGTCGGTGCCGCGCCTGCCCGGGGAGCGGCACCGGCGGCCCTACTCGCCGGGCGCGAGGGCCTCCGCCAGCAGGGCGGCCGCGTCGCGGATCAGCCGGTTGTCGACGGACGCGTCCTTGGTGTCCTTCGTGGACAGCACGGTGAGCAGCAGCGGCGTCCCGCGGCTCGTCCAGGCGACGCCGATGTCGTTGGCGGTCGCGTAGTCGCCGGTGCCCGTCTTGTCCGCGAGGACCCAGCCCCGCGGCAGTCCGG
Source organism: Streptomyces sp. NPDC047869 (assembly GCF_040704065.1). Taxonomy (NCBI): domain Bacteria; kingdom Bacillati; phylum Actinomycetota; class Actinomycetes; order Kitasatosporales; family Streptomycetaceae; genus Streptomyces; species Streptomyces sp. NPDC047869. The sequence goes on along the minus strand of NZ_JBEYRK010000010.1, from coordinate 14,128 downwards.
CGCCGAACCGCTCGCCGCTGGTGGTGTTGCCCTTCAGCCAGGTGAGGAGACGCTCGCGGTCGGCGCGGGACAGGGCCCGCCCGAGGGTCAGCCGCTGGAAGCTGCCGCCGAGGGCTTCCGGCGTGGTGGTGTCACGCTCGTCGCCGGGGACGGCGGTGTTCAGGTCGGTCTCCCAGCGGTCGAGCCGGCTCACCCGGTCGCCGAGCGACCGGAAGAACCGGGTGAGCCCCTGCGGACCGCCGATCTCACGCAGCAGCAGGTTCCCCGCCGTGTTGTCGCTGTACTGGATCGCGGCCGCGCACAGCTCGCCCACCGTCATTCCCGTGGCCAGATGCTCCTCGGACCGCTGGGAGTTGGCGAGGATGTCACGCTGCGGATAGTGCACGACCTTGTCCAGCCGCGCGCAGTCACCGTGGTCGCGCAGCACGGCCGCGGCGGCGAACGCCTTGAACGTGGAGCACATCGCGAACGGCTCACCGGCCCGGTACGCCACGGTCCGGCCGGTGCGCGCGTTCCGGGCGTGGACACCGAGCCGGGCGCCGTACCGGCGCTCCAGATCACCGAACCGGTCCCGGAGTTCCTCCGGTTGGGCGTGCGGAGCCGCCGAGGCGGGGGCGGAGGCCAGGGCGGGGGCCACCGCGGCGGCGGTGGTGAGGGCGACGCCGGCCTTGAACAGGCGGCGGCGCGGCATCGGGGCGGCACTGGTCATGTGCGGAGTTCTCCCAGGTCGTCGGTGATCGGGCGTCGGCTTGGTGGATCCTCGTCGACCGGGACAGCGAAACAGCAGGACTCCGCTCATGTCCAAGAGTGAACTTTGAAGGCTCCATACCCAATTGATATGACTGCTGGATGGATCTGCTCGCGCATCTCAAGGCGTATGTCGCCACCGTGGACGAGACGAGCTTCTCGCGGGCCGCCGACCGGCTCGGGATCGCCCAGCCGCTCCTCAGCCGCCGTATCAAGACGTTGGAGGCCCACTTCGGCGGCCTGTTGTTCGACCGTTCCCGGCGGCAGGTGGCGACGACGGAACTGGGCATGCTGCTGCTCCCCTACGCGCGGGACGTCCTGGACCGGGCCCAGCGGCTCGAACAGGCTGCCCGGTCCGCCCAGCGGGTGCGGACCCGGGCCGTGGGAGTGCCCGCCGACCGTGCGCCGGCCGCGCTGGCCCGGGTCATCCGGGCCGGGGCGGAGCGCGGCGTCACGCTCGGGGTGCGCGAACTGCCGCCCGAGGAGCGGGCAGACCGGCTGGCGGACGGCTCGCTCGCGTACGCGCTGCTGCGCGTCCAGCCCGAGCACGCCGCGTACCGGGTGCCGCTCGGCCTGGCCGGCGCGCCGCCCCTCGACACGGAACGGCCGGCGCGCGCCGCCGCGCGGGCCGGCCGGGGGCGTCCGGTCCACCTGGAGGACCTGCGGCCGCGCCGCGACGCCGCCACCGGGGAACGGTCCTCTCCCCTGCCGATCCTGACCCTGGCGGAGGACGAGGCGCCCGGTGCGTGGGCCCGGCTGGGCAGGGCGGCGGCACGCTCCGGGCTGCCGGAGCGGCTGGTGCGGCCGGCCGGACCGGCGGCCACCGCGCTCGCCGAGACGCTGGCGGGCCGGGCGATGCTGCTGTGCGACGAGCCCTTCGCACGACGCCACGGGGCCGACTGGGCGCCCCTGGCCGACGCGTCGCTGCACCGGGGGTACGACGTGCGGGGCACCCCACGTCAGCGGAGCGGCGACGTGCCGGAGTGGCTGTCCGCGGTGCTGGCGGCGGCCGCCGGTGCCGAGACCGCCGTACGCGCTGCCGGGCGGCCGGAGTCCACGGACGCCAGGTCGCGGCTGGCGGCACGCGGATGACCGGGGACGCGGCGTACCGTCCGGCGCGGTTCTGCGGTGACGGCCACCTCCTGGACGTCGCCGAGGAGATCGCCCGGGACTGGGCGGCGCTCGGCGTGCGCGGTTCGTTCCTCGCCCGCGACATCGACAGCGGCGACCAGCTCGGCTTCGACATCGAGGAGCCGATCCCCCTCGCGTCCGTGGTGAAGGTGCCGTTCGCGCTGGTCGTGCTGGACCTGATCGCGGTCGGCGACCTGGACCCCGCCCTGCCGGTGACGGTCGACCCGGCCACCAGCAGCGTCGGCCCCACCGGCATCGCGGCGTTCCGGCACCCGGTCACGGTGGCCGTCGGCGACCTGCTCCTGCTCATGCTCTCGGTGAGTGACAACGCCGCCGCAGACGCGCTGTTCGGGCTGGTGCCGGTGGCCGGCGTCGACGCCCGGCTGCGCGCCTGGGGCTGCGCCGGAATCCAGGTACGGCACCGGATGAACCACATGTACGAGTGCGCCGCCGGCGCCGCGGGCAACGACTTCTCCCTCGCCCTGGAACTGGCCGTCCGCGACGAGCGGGCGGGCCGGCACACCATCGAGACGCTCGACCCCGCGCACGCCAACCTCGGCACCGCCTCGGCGCTGGTCGGCCTGCTCGGGCGGGTGTGGCGCGACGAGGTGGCGCATCCCCGGGCCACGGCCGAGCTGCGGCGGCTGATGGGCCACCAGGTCTTCACCCAGCGGCTGGCGAGCGAACTGCGCGCCGACAGCCTGCGGCTGAGCGGCAAGACGGGCACGTTCCTGCATCTGCGGCACGAGATCGGCGTGGTCGAGGCGGACTCCGGGAGCCGGGTGGCCGTCGCCGCGCTCACCCGGGCCGACCGGCGGGCCGCGCAGGCGCCGGACATCGATCTGGCGATCGGCGTCGGTGCGCGCCAGGCGTTCGAGGCGCTGCGCGGGTGAGGGGCCGCGCGAGTGAGGCACGGAGGCGGTTGGGGGCGGCGCGGCTGAGGCACGGACATGGTGAGGTGCGACGCGGATGAGGCGCGGGCGTGGGGCTCGGACAGGCAGCCCCAGACAGGCGAGGCGCGGACGGGGCAGACGCGGGTGTGGGCGCGGGGCGAGGCCCGGACGGGCAGATGGGCAGACGCAGGCAGAGGCGCGGGACAGGCACACCGAGGCAGACGAGGCGCGGACGGGGCAAGCACGGGCGGGGCGCGGACAGGCAGGCGGGGCGCGGACGAGCAGACGCACGCAGGCGAGGCGCGGACGGGGCAGACGCGGGTGTGAGCGCGGGGCGAGGCGCGGACGGGCAGGGGCCGGGGCGCGGGGCCGGTCAGCCTCGGCCACCGCTGTAGTTGCGCCACTCGGGTCCGACGCGCTTCCACTCCTCGTCCCATTCGGCCAGCCTGCGCCGCACCAGCGCGTTGCGGACCAGCCAGCCGCCCGCCCAGACCGTCGTGCCGGTGACCTGGGCGACGAGGGCGCCGGTGAGGACCGTCTGCAGCATGGCCTCGGTCGCGGAGGCGGGCGCGGGCACCGCCCGGCCCGTACGGTCCGTCCACACCGTGACCTGGGTACCGGCCGGAGCGCCCGGCAGGACCTTCGCCCGGTCCATGTGCACCTTGCCGTCCGGGCCCGTCCAGCGGGCCGTGGCCCAGACCCGGCCGTCGTCGTAGCCGCTGCCGGCGGCCGGGGTCTTCACCGCGCCGTCGGTGAGGACCGCGGAGACGGCGTGCACCTGGGCCCGCCGTGCGGTCAGCGTCGAATCCACGGAGTGCGCCGCCGCCCAGCCCCCGAGGACGGCGCCCAGCAGGGCGAGGATCCACGTGGCGAGCACGACCCAGCCCTCGACGATGTCGCTGTGCCGGCGCAGTGGGTTGCGCCGCCAGCGCCACAGCCGGTCCCGGGTCACCGTCGTGGGAGGTGTCCGAGTCATCGGCCGCCGCCTCCTCTCGCCTGCCGGCGGCCGCGTGCCGGGGCGCGCGGGCCCGCTCGGCGTCCGGAGGATCCGGATCGGGATCCGGATCGCCACCTCACCATCGTGCACCCCGACCGCCGCGACCGCAGTACCGGCGACGGTCTTCGTCGCCGGTACCCGCGCGGCCGGGGTGCGGGCAGGGCAGGGCCGCGCGCGCCGGTGCACGCCGAGGGCGCCCGTGCCGGCCCCTACGGACCGGCACGGGCGCCCTCGGTGGATCGGTCAGGCCAGGTCGAACCGGTCGAGGTTCATGACCTTGTCCCAGGCGGCGACGAAGTCCTTCACGAACTTCTCCTTGGCGTCGTCGCCCGCGTAGACCTCGGCGAGCGCGCGCAGCTCGGAGTTCGAGCCGAAGACCAGGTCGGCGCGGCTGCCGGCCCACTTCACCTCGCCCGTGGCGGCGTCCCGGCCCTCGAACGTGGTCTGGTCCTCGGAGGTCGCCGACCACGTCGTGCCCAGGTCGAGCAGGTTGACGAAGAAGTCGTTCGTCAGCGAGCCGGGCGTCGTGGTGAAGATGCCGAGCTGCGAGCCCTCGGGGCCCACGCCCAGCACGCGCAGGCCGCCGACCAGGACGGTCGTCTCCGGGGCGCTCAGCGTCAGCAGGTTGGCCCGGTCCAGCAGCAGGAACTCGGCCGGCAGGCGGTTGCCCTTGCCGAGGTAGTTGCGGAAGCCGTCCGCGGTCGGCTCCAGCGCCTCGAAGGACTCGGCGTCGGTGTGCTCCTCACCGGCGTCCACCCGGCCCGGCGTGAAGGGCACCTCGACCTGGAAGCCGCCCTCCTTGGCGGCCTTCTCCACGGCCGCGGCACCGCCGAGGACGATGAGGTCGGCGAGGGAGACCCGCTTGGCGCCGGAGGAGGCGTTGAACTCCTGCTGGACGCTCTCCAGGGTGCGCAGCACCAGCGCGAGCTGGTCGGGCTGGTTGACCTCCCAGCCGCGCTGCGGCTCAAGGCGGATGCGGGCGCCGTTGGCACCGCCGCGCTTGTCGCTGCCGCGGAAGGTGGACGCGGACGCCCAGGCGGTGGTGACGAGCTGGGTGACGGTCAGGCCCGAGTCGAGCAGCTTGGTCTTGAGCGCCGCGATGTCGGCGTCGTCGATCAGCTCGCCCTCGCGCTCCGGCAGCGGGTCCTGCCAGAGCAGGGTCTCCTCCGGAACCTCCGGGCCGAGGTAGAGCGACTTCGGGCCCATGTCGCGGTGGGTCAGCTTGTACCAGGCGCGGGCGAAGGCGTCCGCGAACTCCTGCGGGTTCTCGTGGAAGCGGCGGGAGATCGGCTCGTAGATCGGGTCGAGGCGCAGCGCCAGGTCGGTGGTGAGCATCGACGGGGCGATCCTCTTCGAGGAGTCGTGGGCGTGCGGGACCGTGCCCTCGCCCGCCCCGTCCTTCGGCTTCCACTGCTTGGCGCCGGCCGGGGACTCGGTGAGCTCCCACTCGTAGCCGAAGAGGTTGTCGAAGAAGCCGTTGCTCCACTGGGTGGGCGTGGTGGTCCAGGTGACCTCCAGGCCGGAGGTGATCGCGTCGGCGCCCTTGCCGGTGCCGTAGCTGCTCCGCCAGCCCAGGCCCTGCTCCTCGAAGCCGGCGGCCTCCGGGTCGGGGCCGACGTGGTCGGCGGGGCCGGCGCCGTGGGTCTTGCCGAAGGTGTGGCCGCCGGCGATCAGGGCGACGGTCTCCTCGTCGTTCATCGCCATGCGGCGGAAGGTCTCACGGATGTCGCGGGCCGCGGCGATCGGGTCCGGGTTGCCGTTGGGGCCCTCCGGGTTGACGTAGATCAGGCCCATCTGGACGGCACCGAGCGGGTTCTCCAGCTCGCGGTCGCCGGTGTAGCGCTTGTCGTCGAGCCAGGTGGTCTCGGGACCCCAGTAGACGTCCTCCTCCGGCTCCCACACGTCCTCGCGGCCGCCGGCGAAGCCGAAGGTCTCGAAGCCCATCGACTCCAGGGCGACGTTGCCGGCCAGAACCAGCAGGTCGGCCCAGGACAGGCTCTGGCCGTACTTCTTCTTGACCGGCCACAGCAGCCGGCGGGCCTTGTCCAGGTTGGCGTTGTCCGGCCAGCTGTTCAGCGGGGCGAAGCGCTGCTGGCCGGCGCCGGCGCCGCCGCGGCCGTCGCTGATGCGGTAGGTGCCCGCGCTGTGCCAGGCCATCCGGATGATGAAGGGGCCGTAGTGGCCGAAGTCGGCCGGCCACCAGTCCTGGGAGGTGGTGAGCACCTCGGCGATGTCCTGCTTCACGGCCGGGAGGTCCAGTGACTTGAACGCCTCGGCGTAGTCGAAGTCCGCGCCCAGCGGGTTGGCGACGGCAGGGTTCTTGGCAAGGATCTTCAGGTTGAGCCGCTCCGGCCACCACTGACGGTTGCCACCACCCTGGGTCGGATGCAGGGCACGCCCGTGCGCGACGGGGCAGCCGCCGCTCGCCTCCTCCGACTTCGCGTCTGTGACGATCGCGTCGTGGTTCTCAGTCATGGCAATCCTTCCGAACGGAACGGAACTCTGTGCTCAGGAACTCAGGAACTCAGGAACTCAGGAAAGGCCGGTGGAACAGTCGGGGCAGGTGCCCCAGTAGACGACCTCGGCCTCGTCGATCGAGAAGCCGCGGTCGTCGGACGCGGTCAGGCAGGGCGCCTCGCCCACCGCGCAGTCGACGTCGGCGAGGGCACCGCACGACCGGCACACGATGTGGTGGTGGTTGTCGCCGACGCGTCCTTCGAACCGGGCGGGGCTGCCGGCCGGCTCGATCCGCCGTACGAGGCCCGCCGCGGTCAGCGCGTGCAGTGCCTCGTAGACGGCTTGCAGGGAAATGTGGCCCACACGGTCGCGGACCCCGGAAGCGATCGCCTCGACGCCGAGGTGGTCACCGTCCCGGACTGTCTCCAGCAGCGCGACACGGGCCGCCGTCACGCGCAGGCCGGCACCGCGCAGCTCCTCGGCGGTGGTCGGAGTACCGGATGCGGTCATGGGCCGAACCTACCCCTGTAAACACGAACGGTTCAATAAAACGAACGATGCAATTCTGGTCTCGTGCCGACGCCCGGTGTTCGTCCGTGCGTGGCTTTGCCCGGCGTCTCCGGCGGCGTCGTGTGAACGCATCATGTGGCCGCACGGCTCGCCAGGCGGCGCGCCGAGCCGACGGGTCCTCCGAACGGGTGAGCGCGGGGCGATCGACGTCAGCGGAATGTCAGGGCACGGTCAGCGGCCGCTGCCAGAGTGATGTGTGTGAACGGCGCGGGAGACCGGGCCGGGAACAGGGAGAGGTGCCCGGAGTGGCTGATCGGGGACCGAGAGCACGCCTTGAGGTCGGGCCCGTCAGGGGTCCACGCAGGTTCGAATCCTGCCCTCTCCGCCGCTGCGAGCCGAGCCTCGGGCCCCGGCGCGATGCCATCGCCGCGTCGCCGCCGCGCCCCGGCGTCCGGGCCGCCGGTCTTCCCGGCGCGTCCGCTCGCCCACCCGCTCGCCGCTCCCGCTCGCCCGCCGGCAGAACGAACGCCGGCCTCGCCCCACTCCCCCGCCGGCACCGGCGCCGAGCAGGAACCGGCGAGGCGGTCGACTCACGTGTACCCGTGCTTCGTTGCCGCCGGCGGGCCCAGGGCCCCGGCGCGCCGGTCACGGCGCCTCCGCCGGGCCACGGGCTTTTCACTCGTAAGGATGCCCGGGTCCGGCCGTCCGTCGCATACGGCGGGTCCAGTCGTTCGGCAGCAGTGTGATGTTTGCAACGTGACGTGAATGCAAAGGGGCGAACGGGCAATGTTCCCCTTTATGCCCCACGCAACCCTCCTGCGGCAGGTGATGTGATGACCACGGCGACGACCCGGACGACCCGGACGCCGCCCGCACAAACCGGCGAGACCAGGGCGGGCTCCGCCCCGCCCACCGCCCGGCCCGCACTGCCGTCCCTGACCGGGTTGCGCTGGGTCGCGGCACTGCTGGTCTTCGGACTGCACGTGAACAACTTCGGCTACTTCGGGGGCGAGCCCGGCCGTATCGTCCTGTGGGGTTTCGGGGCGGGCGCCACGGGTGTGTCGTTCTTCTTCGTGCTGTCCGGTTTCGTACTGACGTGGTCCGCGCGGCCCCACGACCGCGCGCCGGCCTTCTGGCGGCGGCGGATCGCGCGTGTCTACCCGGTGCACCTGGTCACCCTGGGCATCGCCCTGCTCATGGCCTACGCGCTGCCCCACCAGGCGAGACCGACCTCCGGACAGGCGCTGTCCAACCTGCTGCTGGTGCACTCGTGGTGGCGTCCCTGGTGGCAGACGCTGAACCCGGTGAGCTGGTCGCTGGCCTGCGAGGCGTTCTTCTACGCGGCCTTCCCGCTGCTGTTCCTGCTGCTGCGCCGGCTGGGCGCCCGGGGCGCGACGGTGCTGGGCGCGCTGTCGGTGGTGGCCGTGCTGGTCCTGGCCCGGGCGGACGCCCACCACTGGACGGAACAGGCCCTGTACTCGATGCCAGCCGCCCGCCTCCCGGAGTTCGTGCTCGGTGCCGTCACGGCACGGCTGGTGCTGCTCGGCCGGTGGCGCGGGCCCGGACTCGAGGCCTCGCTGGCGCTGGCGGTCATCGGCTACTTCCTGGTGCCCCAGGTGACGCCCGGCTACCCGGCCACCGTCTGCACCATCGCCGGGTTCGCCCTGCTCATCCCGGCCGCGGCCGTCGCGGACCTGCGTGGGCTGCCGTCGCTGTGGCGGCGCCGGCGGCTGGTGCGGCTCGGGGAACTGTCGTTCGCCTTCTACATGATCCACCTGCTGGTCCTGCGCGCCGGCACCCAACTGCTGGGCACGAAACCGCACTTCGGCCTGCTCGCGGGACTGGCGGTGACGGCGGTCGCCTTCACCGTGTCGCTGGCGCTGTCCTGGGTGCTGTACGAGGCGGTGGAGCGGCCCGCGAGACGGCTGCTGCTGCGCCGCCGGCGCACCCGCCGCGAGTCACCGGAGCGGCGCGAACCGGCCGCGGAACCCCGAGAGGCGCCGGCCCCGGCCCGGGACTGACGGGCGCCGCCCGCGGCCCCGCCGCTCGCCCGCATGTCCCCCGTTCGCGGGATCGTGTGCATGACTTGGCGGCAAACAGGAACCCGCTCTTCGTACAGCCGACGAGAACGAGAGGTGTTCCTGTATGTCGCAGGTCGAGGAATCCGTGCGGGTCGGCGTCCCGGTGCGCACCGCCTACAACCAGTGGACCCAGTTCGAGACGTTCCCCGAGTTCATGGAGGGGGTGGAGCGCATCGAGCAGCGCACCGACTCCCTCACTCACTGGGTGACCAACGTCGGTGGGGTACGGCGGGAGTTCGACGCGGCGATCACCGAGCAGCGGCCGGACGAGCGAGTCGCCTGGACCACCGTCGACGGCGAGGCGAAGCAGGCCGGCGTCGTCACCTTCCACCGCATCGACGACTCCACCACGAAGGTCATGCTGCAACTGGAGTTCGAACCCGAGGGCCTGGCCGAGACGGTCGGCGACAAGCTCGGTGTCGTCAAGCGGCGGGTCTCCGGGGATCTGCACCGGTTCAAGGACTTCATCGAGCAGCGCGGCGGCCGGGAGACCGGTGCGTGGCGCGGCGAGATGGGCGGCCCGGGCGGCGGCGGGGCGATCTGATCCGTCGCACGCACGAGTGATGTGCCTAACAGTGCGGAGAGGTCTCCCTGATCCGGGGTAGACGGCCTCCGACACCGGCCCGGCGGCTTCGGCCGCCGGGCCGTCCGGGGTTCGGCCGCTCGCCGGCACGGGCCCTGCTGTCTGTCGTATGGAGGCCATCGGCCCGTAACCGGCCGGACGGGGGCGGAGCCGGGCTGTGCGGAAGGAGAGGGTGTACGTGCCGGAGCAGGATGCGGCCGAGTCGGCGTCTCGTGTGGTGAGCGCTTTTCTGGAGCGGCGTCAGGAGCAGATCGCGCAGCGCTGGGCGGACGCCCCCTTGTTCCGCTCGGTGTTCACCGTCTCCCGCGACGAGGCGGTCGAGGCGTGCAAGGCCGTGCTGGACGCGCTCTCGGACGTGGCGATGAGCGGCCGGTTCGAGGACATCGACGCCCCCGGCTTCGGCACGGTGCGCGAGCAACTGGGCCGGATGGCCGCGACGCGGTCCCGTACGGGATCAAGCCCGGCGCAGATCTCCGCCGAGGTGGCCGCGCTGCGCGGCCCGGCGGTGGAGCTGCTGCGCGAGGAGTTCCCCGACCCGGCAGGACCCGAGGCGCAGGAAGGGGCGCTCGCCCTGACCCTGATCATGGGCACCCTGCGTCTGGTGGTGATGGAGACGGCGCTGCACGCGGGTGAGGACCTGATCCACCGGCAGCGGCAGCAACTGCTCGAAGTGGCCACGCCCGTGATCCAGTTGTGGGAGGGCACCGTCGCCGTGCCACTCATCGGCACCCTGGACAGCGCGCGCAGCCAGGTGGTCATGGAGTCCCTGCTGGAGGCGATCGTCGAACAGCGGGCCCGGTACGCGATCCTGGACATCACCGGTGTGCCCACGGTGGACTCGCTGGTCGCGCAGCACCTGATGAAGACGGTGGCCGCCGCACGGCTGATGGGGGCGGAGTGCATCGTCTCCGGCATCCGGCCGGCGATCGCGCAGACCATCGTGCAGCTCGGCATCGACCTCGGGACGGTACTCACCCGTGCCTCGCTGGCCGACGCGCTCGCCTACGCGCTCGGCCGGCAGGGCATCGAGGTCTCCGCCCGCACGGACGCCGGGGCGGGCGCGCGGTGATCCAGCCCTTCTCCGGTCAGGCCCAGGTGCCCGTACTCGCACTGGGCGACGTGCTGCTCGTCTCGCTGCAGGGTGAGTTGCACGACGGCATGGCCGAACAGCTCCAGCACGACATCTCCAGCCGCATCGCCACCAGCAGGGTGACCGGTGTGGTGATCGACATCTCCGGTGTCGACATCGTGGACTCCTTCCTCGGCCGGGTGCTCGCGGAGATCGCCTCGACGGCCCGGCTGCTGGCGGCCCGGACGGTGCTGGCCGGCATGCGGCCGGCGGTGGCCATCACCCTGGTCGAACTGGGGCTCATGCTGCCCGGTCTGACCACCGCTCTCGATGTCGACCGCGCCATGGAACTTCTGTCGCCGGAGGGGAAATGATCCCGGCGTCGTCCGGCCGGGCCTGCTCGACCTGCCTGCCCATCGGCTCGGACGGTGATCTGGCCCTCGTCCGGCAGCAGGTGCGGCAGTACGCGGCGCAGCTCGGCTTCGGCCTGGTGCAGCAGACCAAACTGGTGACCGCGGCCAGTGAACTGGCCCGCAACACGCTGGTGCACGGCGGCGGCGGCCGGGCGGAGATCACCCCCTTGGACCACGGTGGCGTCCCGGGGCTGCGCATGCGCTTCACCGACGAGGGCCCGGGCATCCGGGACCTGGACCTGGCGATGACCGACGGCTACACCTCCGGCGGCGGCCTGGGTCTGGGACTGAGCGGTGCCAGACGGCTCGTGCAGGAGTTCGCCGTGGACACCGAGCCCGGCCGGGGCACCACGGTCACGGCCGTCGCCTGGGTCACTCCGGTTCCGCCGTCCAGGACGGGGATGTGATGGGGCGGGTGTGGGAGATCCCGGTGCACGACTCGACACGGGTGCGGGACGTCCGGGTCGCGGCCGAGGCCGCGAGCGCCGCCGCGGGCCTCGGCCAGGAGCGCACCGCGGCGGCCGCGCTGGTCGCCACCGAGCTGGCGACCAATCTGCTCAAGTACGCCGACGCGGGCCGCATGGTGCTGAACCTGGTGGACGGCCCGGCCGGCGGCGCGCCGTCGGTGCAGTTGTGCTCGCTCGACCAGGGGCCGGGCATCGCGGACGTCGGCACGGCCCTGCGCGACGGTTTCACCACCGCCGAGGGGTCCCTCGGGGCGGGCCTGGGCAGTTGCCGCCGGCTCGCGAACGCCTTCCACCTGTACAGCGCCCCGGGGCGCGGAACGGTGGCGACGGCCCGTGTCGACCACGAGGCCGCCCGCGCCGGCGCTTCGGCGCGGGAGGTGCCGGCGGGCGGGATCAACGTCGCCCTCGACCAGGCGGAGCACTCCGGGGACTCCTGGGGGTGGGCACGCTCCGGTTCCCTGCTGACGCTGCTGCTGGCCGACGGTCTCGGGCACGGCGCCAAGGCCGCCCACGCCTCCACCGCGGCGGTGGAGGAGCTGCACGCCGGCGCGCATCTGCCGCCGGTGGAGATACTGCGCCGCCTGCACACCACCCTGCGGCGCACCCGGGGCGTGGCCGCCGTGGTGGCGCAGGTGGACACGGAGCGGCGGGAACTGCGCTTCGCCGGGGTGGGCAACGCCGGCGCCCGGCTGCGCACGGGAGACACCTGGACGTCGCTGATCTCCCATCCGGGCATCGTAGGGGCGTACTTCCCGGCGCACGTTCCGCTGCGGAAGATGCCGTGGCACGCGGACAGCCTGCTCGTCGTGCACAGCGACGGGCTGCCCAGCCGCTGGTCGCCCCCCGCCGACCCCGGCCTGCTCGCCCGTGACCCGTCGGTGGTGGCCGCGACGATCCTGCGCGAAGCGAGCAGTCCCGCCCGCCCCGTACGCGACGACACCAGTGTGGCCGTACTGGCCCCCGACCGCCGGACCAGTTCCCATGACAGCCGCCCGTGACCTCTGGACCATCGACTCGGCCGCCGACGCGGCCCGCGCCCGGGCCGTGCTCGCGCGGCTCACGTCGGACGCGGGCCTGCCCGCGCTCGACCGCGCCCGCTTCCTGACCGCGTTCACCGCGCGGCTGCGCCGCTGTCTCGAGGACGGCGGCGCCGAGGTCGCCGTCCGCTCCGACGCCCCCGGGCAGTTGCACATCGCGGTACGGCAATCGGGCCGGCCGGGGGCGTGGCGGCACACCCTGACCTGCCCCCGCCCGGTGCCGTCGCCGCTGCCCACACCCGCCGGGCTGGACGGCGCACGGCTCGCCGAGGCACTGCTCGACGCCGACGCGGACGCCGACGCGGTACTGGAGAACCTGGCCGAGACGGAGGAGATGGTCAGTTTCCACCGGGAGGAGCTCCACCAGACGAACCAGGGGGTGCTGGCGCTGCACGCCGAGCTGGAGGCGGCCGCGCGGGCGCAGCACGAACTGCTGGACGCGGAACGGGCGGCACGCGAAACGGCGGAGAACGCCCGCCGGCTGCTGACCTTCCTGGCGAACGCGAGCGCCGCCCTGAACGCCTCCCTCGAACACGACGACATCCTGCGCAGACTGCCCGACCTGCTCGTCCCGGAGTACGCCGCCGACGTCGACATCTGGCTCCCGGACGACGAGCGCACGCCTTCGGGCGACCGGGCGGCCGCGACCGTCACCGCGGCCCGCACGGGCCGCCCGCAGCACGCGGCCCGGCACCCGGGCGAACTGCCGGGCGTGGACGACCTGCCGCCCTCCGCCCTCTTCCCCGACCGGCCGCTGCTGTGCATCCCGCTGGGCGCGCGCACGGTGCAGGGCGTGCTGACGCTGACCGCGCCGGGCGAGCGGTTCGACCCGGACACCACCGTGATGCTGCTGGAACTGGGCCGGCGGGCGGGGATCGCGCTGGACAACGCCCGCCAGTACGAGCAGCACCGGGACGTCGCCGAGGCGCTGCAACGCGCCCAGCTCACCGAACTGCCCGACGTCCGGGGCGTGTCACTGGCCGCGCGCTATCTGCCCGCGACCCGGGGCCTGAACATCGGCGGCGACTGGTACGACGCGTTCCCGCAGCCCGACGGCAGCGTCCTCGCGGTGATAGGGGACGTCACGGGGCACGGGCTGCGCGCGGCGGTCATCATGGGGCAACTGCGCACCGCGCTGCGCGCGTACGCCGTCGAGGGCAACGGCCCGGCCCGCATCCTCACCCTGCTGCACCGGATGCTCCGGCACCAGCAGCCGGAGCTGTACGCGACGTGCGCGGTCGCCCGCTTCACCCCGGGCGATCCGGCCGTGGTGTGGGCCGCGGCCGGCCACCCGCCGGCCGTCACCCGGGATCCCGGCGGCGGGGTGAGCGTCCTGGACCTCAAGCCGGGGATCATGCTGGGCGTGCCCCTGGCGTACGAGTACGAGGAACACACCGTGCGGCTGCCTGCCGGGTCCACGCTGGCGCTCTACACGGACGGCCTCGTGGAGCGGCGGGCGGCGGGGATCGACGTGGGCATCGACCGGCTGGCCCGGGCCCTGGAGACGCTCGGCGCCGCGGAGTTGGAGGATCTGGACTCGGCGGCCGAGTCGCTGCTGAAGCCGATGCTGCACGACTCCGAGCACGACGACGACGTCTGTCTGCTGCTCTGCCGCACCTCGGCGACGTGAACAGCCGTGCGCCGGCCCCCCGCGCGAGGGGGCCGGGGGAGCCGCTGCCGCCAGATCTGCACGCCGTCGTCATCGCCACCCACGGCCGCGACGAGGAGACCGTGCTGACCGAG